>NZ_KV808764.1:941-4539 GCF_001812375.1 Streptococcus sp. HMSC077F03 | reverse complement strand
TATGAGGCGGAACTCTTCAAGCTCTTGGTGCGCATCTCCCGTGAAGGTCTCAGCATAGGGGTTCACCTCTTGGTGACAGCCGGTCGTCAGACCAACCTTCGTGCACAACTTTACTCAAACTTCAAGCACCAGTTGAGCCTGCCACAAAATGAGGCGGGTGAAGTGCGGGCCATCGTGGGCTCTACGCCACTCGCTATGACTATGGAAGACATCAAGGGCCGTGCCCTTATGAAGCGGGAAGAAGTGGATGTGATCCAGCTGGCACTCTCAGTTTATGGAGCTAATGATACCCAAGTCCTCAACAACCTACGTCAGGAAGTGGCTTCCCTCCAAGAAGCCTGGACAGGACAACGCCCAAGTGCCATCCCGATGGTACCAGAGGAGTTGACGGAGAAAGACTTCTATAGCCGAGCAAGCGTGCAGACTGCCTATGAACACGGCCTCGTGCCATTAGGACTTGACATGGAGACAGTTGAGCCCGTCACTTGGAATCTGGCTAAAGGAAATCTTCTCTACCTAACAGATAAAGAAGAACAGATGACAGCCTTGGTGAAACACATTGCCAAAGGGAAACAGAAGGTCATCATCTTGGCACCGAAGTATCATAACTTACCTGAAATGGAAGGAGTGACGATTCTTGCAAGTCCAGAGGAATATCAGGCGGGGATTGCAAGTATAGAGAAGAGAATTCAGGAGCGGTTAGAAGGCAAACAGCGAGATCATGTTGCAACAGTGGTTGTTTACAATTTAACCGAATTAGTGGTAGAATTAAACTCAGAAGCGCTTGATACATTGGCTTATGTCCTAGACAAAGGAATTCGAGCTGGATATGGTTCTCTTGTAATGAGTTCGCCATTGATTACTAAATACATTGATGTGGTCTCAAAAACTGTTCGCTCTTATAAGCAGGCTGTTATAGGGCTTCGCTTAAGCGATCAATCAGTTCTGACAGTAACCAACAGACCTGTTCGTGAGCCACAATTAGAAGAACAAGAACACTACTATGTGGCCGATGGGTTAGCAAGTAGAATGAAAGTATTAATGATATAAGGAGGAGTGATGGGGAAAGCAACCATACAAGCTCAGATAGATGCTAAGCGTGGAGAAATTACTAATTTAAATAGTCAAATTAGTCGATTGGAAGAATGTAAAAAAGCACTTACAGATTTTTCAACGGATATAGAATATGTACTTACGAGCAATGAACATATTGAAACGACCTATTATTTAGCAGGAACACCATATTTAAATGAAACCAATAATGAAGAGAAAATACTAAAAACAGCTAAACAAAAGCTTTCAGCAAAGAGTGATGACGTAGTGGCCAAATTGACTCAGAAAATTTCTGAATTAGAGACAGAGAAGTCGGGGATTAGCCTTAGTATTAGTTGGTTAGAAATTGAAAAAAGTCTAACAACGGAGGAGTAAAGTATGAGTGATATTATAAAAGTACATGACTTACCGGCCATAGCTCGTTATAGTTCGGCTGTTCAAGAGTTTTCAAAAGGTGTGGACTCGGCTTCTAAACAAACGATGCGTAAATTTAATGAAAAGGCAGGTAAAACAGGAGATTCAGAGGACAAAGGAGAGGCAATAAATGCTTTCTTCACTCGATTGAATACTTTACAGACCCAAGTATTTCAAGAGTATCCTACCACTATTACGCATTTTTCAACAGCTTTATCAACATTTGAAAATGCTGCTACAGCTGCCGGTTTCCAAAATAAAGCATGGACTCAACAAACTGGTAATGATTCTGTCTATAAAAAATTAGATGGCGTGGAGTCTGAACAATATGAGAAAATCAAAACAAAAGTTGATAATCTTCAAACACTATTAAACGATGCTACTGCTGAACTAGGGATTGAATCAGAAGATTTAACAACTATTAAAACAACTTCGGGAGATGATCTAGCTAGTGCAGCGACAGCACGTCGTGATACCCATAACGCGTTGCAACAAGCACATGATACCTTATCAAAAGACACTACGGATGCAGAAGCAGAACTAAAAACTCTACAGACTAGAATAAAAAATGCCAGTGCAGTATGTAATATTCCGGCTTCTAGTATCTTAGCAGGAATTAAAAATGGTAGTCTTACTAAGACTAAAATTAGCTATTTGGATGCTATCCAAACTGAAGCAGATGGTCGTGCGTTAGGTGCAATATTGAATAAACAGCCAGGAGACATATTAAACGAAAAACCTGGGGATCTTAGTGAAGGATTTTACAGTATTGGTGCGCAGGAGATGATGGAGTGGATTCAATCAGGGGATAAGGAAACTCTCAATCATCTTCTGGATGCCATGGGGAATCGTGATTTTTCTGCTAACCAACCGTATTTGCTGAAATTTCAGAAAGCTGGGATTGGATTGGGTGAAGCTCTTGAAAAGGTTATGGAAGTTCAATATGCTAAAGATGGCACTGTACATAGCAACCAGATGGCGGCATATAATAAGCATCTTGCTTTGACGGATAAGTTTGTTAGTTTGATGGAATCTCTTTATGTAATGGAGATAGGACGGACAGAAACATCAAAAGGAAAATTAGCAGTTGGTGACAAACTATATGTCACCGAAACGAGAACAAAAGTTTCAATTTCAGATATATCGGATGCAACATTTTCATTTAAGAATACGGTTGATACAAAGAAAACAACCTTGGAAATGAATATAGGTGGCTACTCTTATCCAACGAGTATTAGCAATACAACCGAAACCAAGGTTTACAAAATGGAAGAATATGCAACCGCTATTGGAAATAATATGGCAGAGAAGCAGGCTCGGATCGGTGAACTTGAGAAATCTCGCGAAGAAGCGAATAAAGATATGCGTGCTGCAATGGGTAAAGCTATAACTTATGCACTGGTTGGTACTTTCATACCTGAAGCAGTTCCTATCGTCTCGATGATTGATGCTCTGGCTACCAGTGATTCTAAGGAATTCAGTAAAGAACTCTTTTCTGCGATTGATAAGGATATAACCGTTAAGGGGAAAGTTGTTGAAAGTGGTTTTACGAAGACGGGTCCATACAATATGGGTATTCAATTACCAACAGCAACCATACAAGCCTATTTGAAGTATGTCGATCAGTTAAAGGGATATGACTTAGAAAAAGAAAAGACACGCATTGAGATGGTAGATGACTTTTTAAATCGAGGGAATACCTATCTTTTCCAGAAAGATGGGAAGAGTTCAGTCGCAATTTCTCGCATGAGAACACATAATTTTTATACAGCGGTCCGCTTGAAAGAGATGGACAATGAAGGTCTTGTCCCTTATGTTGAATATGCACGCTCATCGAAGGAGTATACACTACGCAGTAAAGGTTCAACTCAAGAAATAATTCAGCAAGCGATTAATGAAGTTAGTAAAGAAAAAATAGATGATGGAGATGCCCAAATCTCTTCGGAGATGAGCAAGTATCTCTTGGGTGAGGAGACAGATCTTTCTCTAGTCAATATGACCACGGACCAGCTAGAAACTTATAAACGCGTATTGGAAAAGTTACCGATTTCATCTGACCAAAATGCCAAACATGGCTATGAAAAATATCAGCTCTATCTAAACAACAAATACTCAGGAGGAAGTCAATGAA
>NZ_KV808764.1:0-841 GCF_001812375.1 Streptococcus sp. HMSC077F03 | reverse complement strand
CTCCTGAGGTAGAACCAGCTTCTTATGAGTTTATAGCTGATAGACAGGGGTTGGTTATTTCTTGGAAGCAAGCTAGCAATGGTGAGAGTCAGGACACTAAGGATGAACCTATTGATTATGGCAGTGCGATTTATGGGAAACGTTACCTTGCTACAGAAAGTAGACGTTTAATTTACAAATGGGACGATAATCGCTTTGATGTTAAGAAGCTGAGTTGGGGGGAGTATTGGAAGATTCAGGTCTATGATACCAGTCAGGATGATTTACCTCGAAAGGAGTATGACCTTTTAAAGGCTGTTGCGGATTATGATCCGTCATACTTCCCAGTCTCAAGTACCTATGTTCATTCTTTAGCTTTCAAGGATCAAGAATATCGTACAGTCGTTCTCCAAAAAACTGGGGGACACGACCGTAAGGAAGTCCTCTTTAACATGGCAACAGGTAAGTTAGAGGATATTCCACAGGAAGTTAGTAAAGCCATAGAAACAAGAATTCTTTATCTATTTCAAGAATTTACTAGTTTAAAGAATTATTATAAAGATGATATTGATAATTCGGATTATTCTATTATCCTCCCACCATCTGTAATTGAACAGTCTTCAGACTGGCGCTTGATGGAAGAATATCCAGCAGCCTATGACTTGATGACTAAGAAGAAAGGTGAACTCTATTTCTTGACTAACGAAACAGATGCCAAGCTCTTTTCAGATATTTACAGTCTCTTAATCCCTAAGGACCGAGACTTGTTTGACAATCTAACAGTTTATGGAGAGGTGACCAAGGACGGGAAAGACCATGTAGTCCATTCCTATGAAGAGTTTATCAGTGTCTTGAAACCAAA
>NZ_KV808763.1:0-268 GCF_001812375.1 Streptococcus sp. HMSC077F03 | reverse complement strand
GGATGTGGAGAAAATAAGAATAGTCGAGAATGGATTGAGAACAAAGTATCTGAAGTTAGTCGTGTCTATCCAACAGAGAATCTGTTTGATTTGTTTAAGCAATTTCCAGAAGGGTTTGAGATTGAGCAGGTTTATTTTAAAAAGAAAAGTGATGGAATTGACGATTTTATCACAGAAATTAAGCTGAAAGGTGATGCAACATCGCATACAATAACGGGTACTCTTTCTAAAATCCCAGCGAAGGATGATGCACCAAAAAGCGAAGAAG
>NZ_KV808762.1:0-358 GCF_001812375.1 Streptococcus sp. HMSC077F03 | reverse complement strand
ACTGTTTCATCAATTGGAACCAGTGGATCACCACCAGCAAACGTTGGAGTACCCGTTTGTGGAACACCCTGAGGACCTGTGCTGGTTGCGCCAGTTCCTGTAGGAGTGACCTTAGTCACTGTTGGTGTATATGTCGCAGTAACCTCTGTACCGTTCTTATCTACACGTTTCACTGTGACTGGAGTTGGTGTGCCAACATATTGTTTTTCTGGTGTAAAAGTAATAGAGCCATCTGGATTGATGCTGTATTCACCTACACCTGGAACTGTTTTCGTTGACTGTCCATCTTCGAAAGTCATTGGTTTCGTATCATCAATTGGAACCAATGGATTACCTTCTGTGAAGGTTGGGGTACCTT
>NZ_KV808761.1:0-1601 GCF_001812375.1 Streptococcus sp. HMSC077F03 | reverse complement strand
TCTCGAAAGAGTTACAAGAACTGCTAAACTAACATACATTCATTTCGGAAAAAGGAGGAAGAAGAAATCGCAATAGGATTTCAGAGAAAATTATGAGAGATTTCATTAAAAAGGTCTCCATTCTGTTTACGATTCTGTTTCTCTCTGTGCCATTAGGATTAGCTAGTTTACGTTTCGGTCGTGGTGCGGCTGATGAAACTGAGGTAATTCGAGTAGGAGATAATACGGAAATTATCCAGAATGGATGTTATCGTAAGATAAAGAAATCGGACAAAACAAAGTGGACAGTTCCACGTAAACCGGTCGACTTAGTTATTCTTCAGGATGCGAGTGGATCGTTCAAGAACACCATTCCTAATGTCCAAAATGCCTTAAAAACATTGACAACATTTGTCAGTGAAGAAAATTATGATGAGAATAATCCACGTTTGGTTAAGACTGATAACCCGGATACATCAGACCGAGTTATGATGGCAACCTTCCAAGGTGCAGATGGATACAACTATTACTACAATAATGATTTTACAGGTCGTAAAGATACTTATGGTAGTTGGGGACCTGATTATGATTACAAATACAAGTCTAGCAACTTGTCTTCAGATCAAAATGATATCCATCAATTCATTGATAATATTAAGGTGGCAGGAGGAACCCCTACAGTACCAGCTATTGACGATGTCATTGCTCAATATAATCAAAGAAAAGGGAATATGGCTAACGGTCGTAAGACCATCTTCCTTTTGATTACGGATGGAGTTGCCAACGGGAAACGTGACCCGGATGGTAAGGTTCGTCTAGAGTACAGCGACTATCGCAACAATATTCTTACACGTGCTTGGAATTTTGATGAGCTAACTGAAGCATCTCAAAACGTTTTAGGGCGAGTGAAAGAGGTTAAGGAAGCATCTACAAGACTTCAAAATGTTGTTGGTTCCGAAGGAACTGTAGTAGTAGGTTTCTGGGAAGACGTATCAATCTTTGCAAACTCTAAAGCTCAGTATTATGACACATATAAAGAAGGTTATTCAAAATACTTTGATATCGGTGACAACCGTTCAGTTCAAGATATCTTCCATGAAGCATTAGAGGGGATGGCTTCTCCAGCAAAAAATATTAATGGTAAGAACGTTTCTTTCTATGTTAATGAACAAAGTGATATCAATAAGTTCTCAAGTCGAGTTCTAGAATCTGTTGGAGCTGCGTTGATTAAGGAAGACATCAAGGGTGAGTTCACTGTTACACCTGGATATAAGGTTGATGCTGTTCGAATCAATGGTAAAACAGTTGTTGAAAAAGTCACAGATCCATCAAAACAAATTCGTGGTCGAATCAATCAAGAAGGTGACAATGTCACAATCTATGTACCCGATAGTGTCTTCAACCCTGGAGATAACAATTTCGACTATGATTTGAGTAAGGAAGCTCGTGCTCCTGAAACGAATGAAGAGGATGAAGTTGATCCGCCAGCTGATTATAAACCTGTAAACGAAGAAGTTACAGTTCCTGAATTGACGGGTGTCTTCAAGACAGGTGAATTTTCAACTCAAAAAATCGGTGGTCGTAATGAAAAAGTTGAAGTTCAAAAACTCGAGTACTGTTAC
>NZ_KV808760.1:0-36089 GCF_001812375.1 Streptococcus sp. HMSC077F03 | reverse complement strand
TGCGGTTGACCTTGGATACCATTTGAAGTGGCGTCCGTTGAAGTTGGGGTTACCTTAGTCACTGTTGGAGTATAAGTCGCAGTGACTTCTGTACCGTTCTTATCCACGCGTTTAACCATTACTGGATCTGGTGTGCCAACGTACTTCTTATCTGGCGTAAAGGTGATAGAACCATCAGAATTGATGCTGTATTCACCTACACCCGGAACGGTCTTCGTTGACTGACCATCTTCGAAAGTCATTGGTTTTGTATCATCCAGTGGAACAGCTGGATCGCCTGCTGTAAAGGTTGGCTTACCACTTTGTGGCTGTCCTTGCAGACCAGTTGATGTATCATTTGTACTTGTTGGAGTGACTTTAGTCACTGTAGGTTGATATACTGCTTCGGCAGTAGAACCATTCTTATCTGTCACACGGAGGGTTGCAGGAGTTGGCGTTCCATAGAAATCAGGTGCTGGTTGGAAGCTAATATCCCCATTCGGTTGAACAGTATAAGTTCCTTGAAGTTTACCGCTAGCATCATGTACTGGTAAGCTGTTACCTTGTTGAACTTGTCCATCAACCACAAACTGTGGACCTTCTGGTGCAAATGGTACAGTCTCATTTTGTCCATTGATAGTTGCTTGACCAGGAGTAAAGGTAAGGTGGCTATCTTGTTTTTGACCCTGGAGTCCAGTAGTCTCTGCTCCTTGCCCTGTTGGAGTTGCAGCCTTAACATCCGCTTGATAGGTAGCTGTTACTTCTGTTCCGTTCTTATCTACACGCTTAACAGTTTCTGCAGTTGGACGTCCAGAGTAGCCAGGAACTGGTTGGAAAGTAACGCGACCTGTACTATCCACCTTATAAGTTCCAACGCCAGGAACCTCTTTCGTTGGCTGACCGTTGTCAAAAGTTGGTGCAATTGATTCGTCAATTGGAATACGGTTATCACCTGGAGTGAAGACCAAGTTCCCAGATTGCTCTGCACCTTGAATACCTTCAGAACTTGCGTTTTGGGATGTTGGAACAACTCGGGTAACAGTTGGTTGATAAGTGGCAAAGTGATCATTACCACTTGCATCATTTACTTTTAATTTAATCGGATCAACAGTTCCTACAAATGATTTATTTGGGGTAAAGGTTACTCGACCCGTAGTTGGATCTAGGTTAAAGGTACCAACTTCTTTACCACCTGATGTTGCAGGAATACTAGTTCCTGAGATAGGTTCTCCGTTTCCATCCAAGAAAGTAGCAGGATTACTTGCAGATGGTTGAACCGGTGTGTTAGCTGGATTCCCATCAGTAAATAAAATATCTTTTACTTGCGGTAAACCTTGAGCATCAGTTGAACGATGTTCAGTAAAATCAACTACAGTAGGAACATAACGAGCATCCATAGAATTTAGAGGTTGGTTGACAACAGGCTCTGAATTATTTTTTGCAGTCCATTCTGTGCTTGCACCATTGCTATCAAAGCGACGGATGTTAATACCTGATGTAGTCCCAACGTATCCAGCTTTCGGAACGAAGACAACATCAACATTGTCACCATTTGGCGTCACCTTGTAACGTCCTTCTGCTGTTGTATACCAACCTTCTGCATCTGCTGTTAATTCACGTCCGTTATTATCTAAAACGACAGGCGCCTTATTAGTATCAATGGTTGTTCTAGCATTCTCGTCCTCTTTAGAATAACCACGAGGTGTGAAGGCTAAGCTTGTTTGTTGTTGTTGATCGCGTAAGCCCTTTGTTTCCTTCTTCTCACCTTTTGGTGGATAAGTAAGGTTAACTTGTAAGTCTTCAACTTCACCACTAAAGGCTGTGCCAGTCGGTTTCTCGATATCACCTTGGTTCAAAGCAATACGAACACGCATTCCTAGCTTCTTAACGTTATCATCGTTCATAGGTGGGTGATTTCTAAAAGTAACGGTATAGTCGCCTTCATTTGTTACTTCTGTAAAATCACTAGCTTCATTCTCATCAAATTTACCGTTATTATTGAAATCAATCCAAGCTCGAACATAAGCTTTTTCATTTCCATTAGCTGAAGCATGGAAACGAAGCGAATAATCACCATCACGAAGACGATCTGCTTGGAATAACTCATGAGTCTTACCAACTAAGTCTGCTGGTAAAAGCTGATCAATCCCTTCATCAGCATGATCTGTACTATCATCATGGGTCCAATCATTACCTGACGTAGTATCAATATCAGCAGGTTTTCGACCAAGGTAAGGTTGTGGATTTTGTGCTCCCGTAGCAGCATTGTAACCAGAAATAGTGTGAACTGCATTTCCATAACTTTCAGGAGCATCTCCAGTATCTACAACCATGAAACCAATCATAGCAGCTTGCTGACCAGAAGATGCAATATAAATTCCAACTTCTGATGCTTCACGAGTCATCACAATTGGCACAGTATGGTCTTTAGAAGTGTTTGGACCAAATACTTGTGAGCCTAAGCCACCTGTTCTTTGATCAGGATTTGTAAATTTTGTCCAGTCAATCGTTGGAATCGTTGCATTGTCACCAATATACTGACCAAGTCGATTAGGATTCATTGGTGCGTAGGTATCTGTAATCACTTTACCTTGTGGTGACACACGTTTCCATTCAGCTAAATGTTCCCATCCTTTACCATTGGTCGTAAAGATAGCATATTCACCTGGGTTTGCTTCTTCTCCATCCGCCATAACCACTGTGGCCTTAACAGGCTTGTTTAGATATGTTGCTTCAACCTTAAACTTCACTCCATAACTTGCACCATTCTTAGGAACCTGCAATTGGGTTCTACGTCCATTAGTATCAATTCCCTGCTCACGAAGAGATGTCCATTGGTTCATAGGAGCACCAATGATTTTTGGTCGTGCAGAGTCGCCCTCTTTAACTTGGCGATTATAGTCTGCAGGCACATATCTAAACCAGGTGTTTTTAGCATCAGGATCATAACTATTTTCATAAGAAGTTCCTGCTACACGATCACGATAAATCTCAGTTGAGTGGAAAGGTTTTAGTTCCGTAACTGTTAATTTAACGACATATCCTGGAGAAATTTCCTTCTCATAAACACTACCTACTTTAAGAGAACCGTCAGTATCAAGTCCTTTAAATGCCTGACTATCACCAAAATCTAACCAGTTAATTTGCTTAACTAGATCCGCAGGGCGTTTCTTTTCGGAATCTGCTAAAGTTGGTTTTTCAATTGTGTTGTTAGGATCTCCATCACGTAAACCAGTAGGTGTAGCATCTCGACGTGCTCGGCGAGAACGTGTAGGTTGCGTAGCCTCCCTAGTCTCTACTGGTTGTTCTACAGCTCTTGAAGCACTTACAGTTTCTGAGCTAGCTTCAGTTGAAGCTGAATTGGCACTCTCTGCAGGCTTCATTTCTGTAGGAGCAACTGGCTTCTCAACTGAAGGTTGAGGCGATTCAGAAACAACTGGCTGTTCATTCTTTGGTTTCTCAATAGACTCTGAAGCTGAGTTTGCAGGTTTACTATTTTCAGCGGATTGAGGAGCCTCAGTAGCTGAAGCAACTAAAGTAGTTGCAGGTTTTGGTGATGTCTCAGAGTTTGCTGGTGCTGTAGAAGTTGCTGATGGTTCAGCAAGATCCGTTCGAGAAATCTCATTTTGGACACCAGAAGCGCTTGTTTCATCAGCGCTAACCTGAGACGTCACTCCCAATAGAACCAAGGTAGACAAGAGTACAGAACAAACACCCACGTTTAGTTTCCGAATAGAAAACTTACGAAGATGTGGATTAAATAATTCTTTTCCCATTAGAATCTCCTAAAATTATTTTTTAAGATATTATACATTATTTTTAATGATTTAGCTACTAAATTATCCTAGAATAATAACTTTTTTTCTATTAAATAAGCAAAGCTTTTAAATATTATTATATTGAGCGTTCTTTATGTTTGTTTTTAGGAATATTTATATTAATGTTTTATCTCTCAAATAAATTATTTTACAAACTAAATTAACCTTTCTTAGAATATAATAAAAAATTCCTGCTATTTATAAAGCATCAAAGAACCACTCACTCCAAAGAGCAAGTGGTTCTTATACTTTTTATTTTTCAAGCAAGCTGAGCGCTTCAGCATCCGCAATAATCGTCACATCAGGGTGATTTTGCAGACTACTTGCTGGTAGACTCTCAGTCACTGGTCCAGACACTGTTCCGGCAATAGCTTCTGCTTTTGATTCACCGTAAGCAAAGAGAATAATTGACTTGGCATCCAAGATGTTTTTAATCCCCATTGAGATAGCTTGGGTTGGAACGTCTTCAATCTTGTCAAAGAAGCGAGCATTGGCTTCGATAGTAGACTGGTCCAGCTCTACAAGGTGTGTTTGACTGTCAAATGGAGTACCAGGTTCATTAAATCCGATATGTCCATTGCGACCGATTCCCAAGATTTGCAAATCAACAGGATGGTCAGCCAAAATTTGGTTGTAGCGTTCAACTTCTTCTTCAGCATTATCCTTAACACCACGTGGCAAGAAGCTTTCCTTAAATGGTTTTTGGTTAAACAGGTTTTCTTGCATGAAGTAACGGTAAGATTGTGGATTGTCCCCATCAAGCCCTACATACTCATCAAGGTTCACACTGGTTAGATTTGAAAAATCAAGGTCACTCTCAACGATTTCTTTGTAAAACTCAAGTGGACTACTTCCTGTCGCAAGTCCCAATGTTTGAGCGCCATTGGCTAATTTTTCCTTCAAAATCTCAAAAGCAACTTTTCCACCTTCGACTTGGTTTTCAACTTTAATAACTTTCATCTTTTCATCCTCCGTTTTAATCTATATTTATTATATGGTATAGACCAATTTTTGTCAAGTGAAAACGATTTAATTTCTAAAAAAAGAGCGTCCAAACTTGAAACGTGTTATAATGGATAGGATTAGAACTTAGAAAGAATGAACAGATATATGAATACAGCTGATTTTGATTTCCACTTGCCTGAGGAATTGATTGCCCAAACACCCCTTGAAAAGCGAGATGCCTCCAAACTCCTCATCGTCAATCGTGAGACGAGAGAAATGCAGGATAAACACTTCCACTCTATTATCGACATGCTGGAACCAGGTGATGCCCTTGTCATGAACGATACTCGCGTTCTCCCTGCCCGCCTCTATGGTCAAAAGGAAGAAACTGGAGGCCATGTGGAGCTTCTCCTACTCAAAAATACCAGTGGAGATGAGTGGGAGGTTCTCGCCAAACCTGCCAAACGCCTCAAGGTCGGGACTCGTGTCAACTTTGGTGATGGTCGCCTCAGCGCTGTCGTTACGGAAGAATTGACCCACGGGGGCCGCTTTGTCCGCTTTGAATACCAAGGAATTTTCCTAGAAGTTTTGGAAAGTCTGGGTGAAATGCCACTACCGCCCTACATCCACGAAAAACTAGATGACCGTGAACGTTATCAAACGGTCTACGCCAAAGAAAGTGGCTCTGCTGCTGCACCAACTGCTGGACTGCACTTTACCAAAGAACTGCTAGCAGAAATCCAAGCCAAAGGTGTTCATCTAGTCTATCTCACTCTCCATGTCGGACTCGGAACCTTTAGACCCGTTTCTGTAGACAATCTAGACGAACATGAAATGCACTCCGAATTCTACCAGCTTTCTGAGGAAGCAGCTGCCACCCTTCGCTCTGTCAAGGAAAAGGGAGGTCGCGTCATCGCTGTCGGAACCACTTCGATCCGCACACTGGAAACCATCGGTTCCAAGTTTAATGGGCAAATCCAAGCAGATTCTGGCTGGACCAATATCTTTATCAAACCAGGCTACGACTGGAAGGTTGTGGATGCTTTTTCAACCAACTTCCACCTTCCCAAGTCAACTCTTGTTATGCTAGTTTCTGCCTTTGCTGGTCGTGACTTAGTCCTAGATGCCTATCACCATGCCATCCAAAAACACTACCGCTTCTTCAGTTTTGGAGATGCCATGTTTATCTATTAAGAAAATCCCTATTAGGAAACCTAATAGGGATTTTTCTAATTATTCTATACCAAACTTTGGATCTTTCAAACTCTGAACACTGGCATTGATAACTGCTCCGATAATCAAAATCTTTGCAATGAGAATAAACCAGAACATCATGACTACCACGATAATGGAACTGAAAAATCGGACATCAACCAGATGATTAACATAACTATTGACGTAGACAGAAAAGATATTCAATAAAAAGATAAGAGTTAGCAAGACAAAGACACTTCCTGGTAAAACATAGCGGATTCGTGGTGCTTTTACTTTTGGAAGGAAGTAATAAATCATGACTAGAATGGCAAAGATCAAGGCATAGACCAGAGGGCCTGTAAAGTCTTGCAGGTAAGAAAATAGCGGACTGTCTGATTGCCAGTAAGTTTTGAGGAGGTTAAGCAACATACGACCAAACATACTCAAAAACAAGGCAAAGGCAAAAAGGATCTGCAAGCCAAAACTAACAAGTAGACTCATCAACTGATGGGAGATAATGCCTCGACTCTTGGTCACTCCATAGGCTTTGTTAAAGGCTTTTTGGAGGAAATCCATTGATTTCGAAAAAGTCCAGAGGGCAGATAAAACAGCAAAACTCAGCAAACCAGTCGATGGTTGAGTCAGAACTTCTCGGACAATCTTGGCGACCACATCATACACCGTATCAGGCAAAAATTCCTTGATCGTCAGTAAGAAATTTGAGACCGGAATCTGAAAATAAGGCAAAATATTGACCATTATCATTAGCAAAGGAAAGATTGAAATCAACCAATAGTAGGCAACCGCAACACTGGTCAACTCGCTATCAGATGCTTGATAATAATGCAAAAAAGCTTTCAATAAGGGCCTGTCCATCAGCTCTTTCCACCACTTTTTCATGTTTCATCCTCCGTCATTTTCTTCATCATCTAAGTTCTTCTTATTAAATCTAGCATATCATAAGGTAAGGTATTCGCAGCCTCTTTCAGAGAATAATTTTCTAAATTATTCACATTTTGTCGTAGTTTTTTGGCATACTTGGCTGTTATCAGTTTAGCTTCTTCGTATTCAAAGATTGCCTTACGTTCGAGATAGTAGCCTCGCAGCATTTCTTCGATATTGTTTGGCTTGATGCGATTGATAACCCGCTCAACAAAAGCACCGCTTCCGATAATGGCCGTCTCGCGTAGACGAGACTCTTGCATAAAGCTAATCAGAGAACTCTTGTAAACCCCTTTTAGGTTTTCCAAACTCTCGATAATCAGCTCTGTATTTTCCAAATACAACTCTGAAATCTGATCATAGTCAACTGCTAATAGTTTACGAGATTCTTCATTCATCCAACTACGAAAAGTTTTGCCAAAGGTAAACATTTCATGGAGTAGAAAGTGCAGTATCCGTAAGGAAACTAGGAAATAATAAGTCACTCTAGAAGCGAAGTTCCGATTGATACTCTGCTCCATGTTTTTTAGGTAACGTTGGTAAACTCGATAGCCACGCTCACTGATTCTATTTTCTTCGTAGGCTTGCTCTAAACCATCACTCTCAATACTTAAGATAAGAAGTTTGAGGGACTCCCAGTCCTCCTGGACTCTCTTATTTTCCAGACTAAGGATGAGGTTTTCAATTCGACCATGATAATTATCAATAGCTGCATAAAGAGGAAGTTTGTTCTTGTGATGGTCCAGTTCTTTTTCTAATTCTGCAGCTACATCATTCAAAATCGCAATATGCATCAAATGATCCTTGCTTTCCTCTTGTTCCTCAGATAAGTGAGGGAGGACCAGTAAACCTGTTAGAAAGCTTAATAGTGTAACGCCTGCTACGAGAAAGAGCAACAGAGGATACTCCTGCTCCAAATGACTTGGTATGAGGAGAATAGTCGCGATAGATACTGTCCCTTTGACACCAGAGAAGGTCAAAAGAAGCATATCTTTCGTGTACTTATGAATTTTTTTCTTAAGTCGACGTGTCCTCACAAAGTAAAAACCAGCAATCATGACAAAGCGGATCGCAAAGAGTAAGAAGGTCAGAACGACAACTGAAAGCAGTAAAAGAAGGGGATTGTAGAGAGAATTAGACAAGATCGGCTCTGCTATCAACTCTAATTCCATTCCCAAGAGAACAAAGACTGATCCATTTAGCATAAAGGTCACGGTGTGCCAAACGGTCTCCGTCACGGTGTCTACCTGAGCCTCAAGGAGCGTAATTTTCTTAAAGCGACTGGCCTTCAAAATACCTGCAACCACTACTGCGATGATCCCTGAAACATGAAACTCTTCTGCGATGAAAAAGGTCATGAGCGGCAAACTTAGCTCTAGCAATAGTTCACTGGCTATATCTATCGCTCGTACACTCAGTAAAAAGCTATGCAAAAAACGATTGACCATAGCCGTCACAAAACCGACTACAAAACCACCAAGTATAGAAAGTGCTAGGGAAGTTCCAGCTTGGCTGAAAGAAAACGTTCCTGTTGTCCAAGCAGCAAGAGCCATCTGAAAGGCAACCAAACCCGAAGCGTCATTTAAGAGCCCTTCCCCCTTTAGGATATTGGAAACCCGTTTGGGAAAACGAAAACGTTCAGAAAGAGATGCAAAGGCAACCAAATCTGTTGGCCCAAGTGCCGCTCCAACTGCTAAACAGGCAGCCAAAGGAAGAGTCATCCAAAGAAAGTGAGCCATGCCCCCCAAGCTTAAGGTCGAGATAAAAATCACAGGAAAGATCAGAAAGACAACAATCCGCCAGTGCTTCAAAATGGACGTAATATCTGCTTCTTCTGCCTCCCGGAAGAGTAAGGGACCAATAACCATGGCCAGAAACAGCTCTGTATTGAGATGAAAGTCCGCATCGGGAACAAATAAACCAATCCCAATCCCCAAAAGAATTTGTACAAGAGGAAGGGGCAAAAAAGGGAGAATTTTATTGGTCGTAGTTGAAATGATTAAGACAAATAAAAATAGAATCAAGTAAATGAGTAATTCCACACAATTCCTCCTTAATCTTTTTTACAACAAGATTCAAAAATCTCCTTTTGCTCTTGGATTTTCTGATCAATCTTAGAACAGTCTTTGTGCTCAATTTTTTTCTGGCATCGTTCCATTTCAAGAGTCACTAATTTTTTCTTAATTTTAAGCATTTTCTTGCTCATATGTGCTTCGTCGAGCACCCCGACTGCTCGCTCGTGATGCGTTGACTCGACAAAATTTTGGCGCATTGCCTCAAGCTTCTCACGAAGGTATTGTTTATCCATGTCTATACCTTTCTAATTTTTCAATCATAACTAAAAACGGTGGATTATTAACTTGGTTGAGAGTCCGATAAATGGCAGCTGTATACTCTTGTTGGTTCAACTGGCTAACAAAATCCAATACAGCATCCCTCTCGGTGTCTCCTCCTTCATGACCATAGTAAATCATGATTGCAATCCGTCCCCCTTTGACAAGCAAGTGACACAGCTTTTCTAAGGCTTCGATAGTAGTCTGAGGTTGGGTGATGACGGATTTGTCAGCAGAAGGTAAATAACCAAGATTAAAAATCCCTGCCTTAGCTTCTGTCACAAACTGGTCTAGTGTCTCATGACCTTTCAAGATTAACTGGGCATTTTTCATTCCAGCCTGATCCAAACGCTCTTGTGTCTTCTCCAAAGCCTGCTCCTGAATATCAAAGGCATAGACTTGCTTGGCTAGCTTGGCTAGAAAAAGGGTATCATGGCCATTACCCATGGTCGCATCCACAACAATATCCTCTTTTGTCACGACTTCAGCTAAAAAATCATGCGCCATCTCAAGTGGTCTTTTCATTTTTAAACTCCTGTTTTACAGCCTTGCATCCTTGCACACTTCCACGACGGCGCATCTCAGTTTCAATAGCATTTAGCACTTCCCATTTATTGAGGCTCCACATAGGACCAATCAACATATCTCTCGGTGCATCTCCTGTAATTCGATGGATGACGATATGCTTGGGAATGATTTCCAACTGGTCACAAATGACCTTGACATACTCGTCCTGACTCATCAGTTGCAAACGTCCTTCGTGGTAATCTCGCTGCATCCGTGTATTGGTCATGAGGTGAAGCAAGTGCAGTTTAATTCCTTGAATATCATTGTCCGTAACACAGCGACGGACATTTTCAACCATCATCTCATGGGTTTCACCGGGCAAACCATTGATCAAATGGGAAACAATCTCAATCTTGGGATACTTTCTCAAGCGTTTTACTGTTTCCACATACAATTCATAAGAATGGGCACGGTTAATCAGGTCAGAGGTTGCTTCAAAAGTAGTCTGCAGGCCCAATTCTACCGTCACATGCATACGCTCCGATAACTCAGCCAAATATTCTATGGTTTCATCAGGTAAGCAATCCGGGCGTGTTCCGATATTGATTCCCACTACACCAGGTTCGTTGATAGCCTGCTCATATCGCTCCCGAATCACTTCCACCTTTTCATGGGTGTTTGTAAAGTTTTGGAAATAAACTAGATACTTTTTAACATCTGGCCACTTGCGGTGCATAAAGTCAATTTCCTTATAAAATTGCTCACGAATAGGAGCATCCGGTGCCACGATGGCATCTCCAGAACCTGAAACCGTACAAAAAGTACAACCACCATGAGCTACAGTTCCATCCCGATTGGGACAATCAAATCCCGCATCAATGGGAACTTTGAAAGTTTTTTCTCCAAAAAGTTTTCGATAATAATCATTCAAGGTATTATAAGATTTCATAACTCTCATTATAACAAAAAACACCTACAATCTCAAAAGCCTGACTTTCCAACAAATTCCGTTGTTTCTCTTTTCCTTTAGCGTTTTTTTATGATACAATATGGGTATGATTTTAATGAAAATAGCATCTATTTTATTATTGATATTAACCTTGGTGGTTTGCTTTATTGTCACCAAGCTTTTCGGACTTAGGAAAATAGGGTTTAATTTCGCGGATATAGCTTTTCCACTTTTGGTATTTGAGTACTACCTGATTACTGCTAAAGCCTTTACCCACAACTTTCTACCGCGACTTGGAGTCGCACTTTCTCTCCTAGCAATCCTCCTTGTAGTCTTTTTCCTTGTCAAAAAACGAAGTTTTTATTACCCTAAATTCATCAAATTCTTCTGGAGAGCTGGTTTTCTCCTTACCTTAATCATCTACATAGCTATGATTGTCGAATTGATGATGCTCCCATAAAAAACATTCCCTCAGACAGCTGTCTAAGGGAATGTTTTTATCTTCATACTTACTTTCTAAGCTCTACCAAGATACTTTTTCTTATTTCCTAAATGTTAAGGCGTATAATTTTTCATCCCAAAGAAGTTTCATTTCCTTTTCCTTAACTTCACTTGGAACAGCATTCTCAATTTCACTCAAATCAACAGTAGCGTCTTTAAAATAATCCTTACTAAAATGATTTTTCTTATATTGCTGATCCACATAGTCAGCCGTCTCATCTGCAATTAAAATCTTAGTCCCTGGCTTCGCCACTCGTAGCATTTCCTGCATAGCCTTGGCCTTATCATTGAAAAAATTGATTCCGCCAATATGGTAGACAATGTCAAAACTATTATCCGCAAAGGGGAGATCCTCCGCGCAAGCATGGAAAAGTTGCAGATTGGTCTTTTTAGCGCAAGATTTCTGGCATTTTTTTAGCATACTGATAGAAATATCTACCCCTACAAAGTCTAAACTTTTCAGGTCAATTGTCTCAGGAATATAACGGAGGTCTTGGCCAGTCCCGATAGAGACATAAAGAACAGATAAATTATCCTTCCATTCTATTTCCTCCATCAGATCCTTTCTCAACTTATCAATTGCCTTGCCGTGGAGAAGTGGTCCTATCCATTTCTCACTCATATCATACCAGCGAGCCATACGGTTGTACATGGTCATGTATTTAGCATTATCTCCAGATAAATAATCTGGATTAAGAGACAGATAGATAGTCCCATCTTTTTGAAAATTTTCCACCTCCAAACCTGACTTCAATTTATCTTGTAATCTTGTTTCAATCATATGCAACATCTCCTTTTTTATTTGTCACCTATTATAGAGGATTTCGTAGCGAAAACAATAGCTTTTCAGTAAGTGGCAACTATCCACTTGTATCCGGTAGTAGAACCAGGGTCAGTTACAAAAAAACAAGTGCCAATTTCCATTGACACTTGTTTCTACTTTTAAACTGTGTTGCAAAATTTCGTGAAAGATACCGTTTAAAAAACTTAATCTTCTTTTTTGCGTCTTGCCAAGAATCCTGTTCCCAATCCAAGTAGGGCGATTCCAGCTACTAGAGCCACTTGGTTAGACTCGCTTCCTGTATTAGGCAATTCCCCACCTTTTTTAGGCTTACCTGGTTCATTTGGTTTGCCAGGTGTTGGTTTTTCAGGAGTGTGCGTATTTGTAATGTTGTAACCTTCTACTGAAGCAGTATAACCATCTGGAACATTCACTTCTTCAACAGTGTAGGCAATCTCCTTACCTTCTTGATAACGATCAAGACCTGTAAACTCATAAGTCCAGCCACTTGTTTCTGACACTGTAGCTGTCTGACCAGTTTCCTTACCATCTGCAAGAAGTTTTACGGTGATAGATGCTGGACGGATGCCATCTTTGTTATCTTCATCTTTCCAGATTTTATGACCTTTTACAGCTGTTTTTTCTGGAGTATGTTCGTTGGTAATGGTGTACTTACCATCCTTGTCTGTAGTGATGGTTGCTTTGTATTCTGTCATAGCAGTTTCTTTGACAGTGTACTTGATTTCCTTACCATTCTCATACTTAGGAAGTTTTTTAGATTCGAACTTCCAGCCAGTTTTTTCTGAAACTTCAATTTCTTGAACAACCTTGTCGCCGTTAAGAATTTGAACTTTCACAGATGTTGTACGTTTACCGTCTTGGTTGTTGTTATCTTTCCACACCTTAGTTCCTGAAAGAACTACTGTTTCTACGTCATGAGTGTTAGTCACCACTTGACCAGTTACAGAGGCTTTATAGCCAGCTGGTACATCTACTTCATCGATAGAGTAAGTAATTTCTTTACCAGCTTCGTATTGTGGAAGATTTGTGAATGATGCTACCCAAGTGTTAGCGTCTGTCTTATCCTTAGCTGTCAAGGTTAATTTCTTACCTTCAACGGCTACTGGATCAGCATCTCCTACTTTTTTGTAAAGTTGAACCGTTACGGACTCAGGACGTTTACCATCTTGGTTGTTCGCATCGTTCCATACTTTTGTTACCTTGTAGTCAATTTCTTTAGGAGCATATTTGTTTGTGATGGTAAAGTCTGTAATAGTCGCTTCGTATTCTGCTACGGCTTCTTCTGTTACAGTGTATTTGATTTCTTTACCAGCTTTATATTTTGCTAATTTCGTGAATTCGACAGTCCAAGTTCCGTCTGCGGCTGCTTGAACTTCTTTCGAATCAACTTGCTGACCGTCTGCTAAAAGATTGATTGTAATCTTGGTTGGACGTTTGCCGTCTTGGTTGTTCGCGTCATCCCAGTTCTTAGTTGCTTTTACAACAACTGTTTCTGGTAAATAGCTATTTGTGATAGTGAATCCTGATGCAGCATCACCAGTAACTTCAGAAGTGTAACCAGGAACAGTTACTTCTACTACCGTGTACTGGATAGGTGTGCCACCTTTATCAGCATCAAGGTCTTTGAAGCTTCCAGCCCAACCATTTGCTTCAGTCAATTCAAGTGTTTTACCAGTATCTTGACCATCTGCAAGCAATTTAACTGTGACAGAAGATGGGCGTTTGCCATCTTGGTTGTTCTCGTCCTTCCATACTTTCTTAACAGAAACTTCCGTTTTTGCTGGAGTGTAAGTGTTCTCGAAAGCTTTTTCATCATCGTAAGAAACAGTTGCTTCAAGTGCGCCTTTACCCTTGTCCGCTACAGTAACTGTAGCCGTAACAGTTTTAGTATCGTACTTGATGCTTGTATCACTGCCAGCTTTTTCAGCAATTTTAAAGGTATAAGTTCCTGCTTTGTCGAATTCCAATTCTGAGAAAGCAATGTTTCCGTCTTTGTCATTCTTCACAGTTTCTTTCACCTTACCATCTTGGTCTGTTAAAGTGAATTCAAACTCTTCAGCCTTTAACTCACGTCCTGTAAGTTTTTTATTAGCTTTAATCTTAACTTTAGCTTTGCTACGTTTATTTGTAACTGTTTTGATAGCTCCGTCTTGTCCAACAGTCATCTCAAATGGAGTAGGATTTAACTCATATCCCTCAGGAGCCTGAACCTCAGTTACTGTAAAGTTCCCTTTCTTGATATCACTTTCTGAGTAAATAGATGATTCAGCAATTCCGTCATCATTTGTCGTTACAATTTCCTCTTTAGCCGTAGCTCCTGCCGGAGGAGTAATCTTGAATTTTGCTCCTTTTAGACGGTCATGAGTCAGCTCATCGACCTTGTAAAGAATGATACGGTAACCAGTTTCTAACTGAATTGTACCGCCTGAAGCAACTACTGAGTTTCCGATTTGCTTAACGACTGTCTTATTACTATAGTCGTCATATGTAAGAATCTGGTCATCACCCTTCATTTCAGCATTATTCTGAACTTTTGTTCCATCAGCTGGAGCACTTGTTTTATAATTAATTCGAAATGCTGCAGGTTTCCCGTTCTTAGCAACAATTGAAGAAGCATTGTTAATTGTTAAAGTAAAATCGGTATATGACTCATTCCAACTAACTTGGTAATCTTTACCAGCTTCTAAGACCACCTCATCTTTAAAGTAATAAGATTTATCGTACCAACCTGCCGTAACTTTAAATGTTTCTGGAATCATCTGCATCGGTGAGGCATTAGGATCAACCCAGTCATGAATTTCAATTTTGTTATAGGCAGCTTGTTTCGGATTAGCTCGGACATACCAACTGTGTAAATATTGTCCACTCTTATTTAGAGCACTAGATGTCCAATCCTCTTTATAAATCAAACCATGATACTTACTAAAATTCGCACGTCCAATACCTTCAGAATAATCAGATGCTTCGCCTCTTTTTACCTTAATCTGGTGTGTAATTTCATTTATGGTTTCCGTTTTATCAAATCGAAGCGTCTCATTGCTTAGTTCATTTTTAGAACTAAAACCAACAAAGAATGTCCCTTTGACATTTTGAACTTGATAGCCACCTTTTTTCTCAAGGTAAGCTTTCAGATTCTTTAATGTAATAGTTACCTTACCACCATTATTATCCCCATTTGATACAATTTGAGTTTCCCCGATAACGAGATCTGTTTCTTTGTCTTTCAAGTCAAAACTCTCATTTCTCACGGTTAACGGACTTGGGACTGTAAATGTAAAGGTGTCACCGTCCTCCAATTTGCCATCATAGGCACTCAAATCATACTCCACAGAGAACTTATAGTTTGAGTAGTCATGGTGCTCTGGAGAAAGGTTATAAATTCCATTTTCATCCGGACTTATAAATTTACCATTATCAACTTCCCAAATTCCGATATTACTGATAACATTCTTTAACTCCTTCGCTTCTGCTGAATTGGGAGCAAGGATTATCCCTAGAACACATGCCAGAGAAGTTAGGATGGATAACCAAAATTTCTTGTTCTTCATTTTCTTCCTTTCTAAATAACCGAAAACATAAAACGACCAACTATGATTGTCAAAACTCAACAACATCTCCTTTCAAATTCATTAAAATGGATGAGGCGCATTGATGAAACTACATCACATTTACAGACGTTCTTACAGTATGCAATTGCAATTATTTATCATATTGGTTCTGTTTTTAATATAGAAACCTCCTTTAATTTTATTATAAAACAAAATTAACTTTTTTTGTAATAATATAAGGTTATTACTCTTTACAAAATATTGACACTGTGTAAAATTTTAACTTATATTTTTATTTTATCAACATAAAGCTTTCTCTCAAGTGACAGAATGCCTATAAAACTAGCTTCAATTTATAAGAAGCACTTAAAAAGCAACATATTAAAATATTACATTTATTTATAAGTTTGAATTATCTTAATTTTTATTCCGACTACTTTATATAATTGTTAATCAAATAAAATTGTATAATACCCAACATTCTTTCTGAAATTAATATAAATTTGGAATTTTTATTTGTCTTGAATTGAATACAAAAAGACCAGGTTTCCCTGGTCTTTCTGAGATACAATTAGAAGAAATACTGATTCATTCTAGTCTTCTTTTTTGCCTTTAGTGGCGACTAATCCTGCCCCCAAACCGAGAAGAGCTAGGCCTGCTGCTAGAGCTGCTTGGCTTGCTGCACTTCCTGTATTTGGCAACTGCTCTTTTTGAGTTTGATTAGCTTTACTTGAAGCAATTTCTTTTGTATCTGCTTTTTCTGATACTTGTGGTTTTGTTGCTTCTTGAGGTACTGGTTTGGTCGTTTCACCAGCTGTACCAACTTCGACGATGCGATCCTGAGCCATAACTTTATCATAGCTTTCTTTTTCAGTTCGCTTGCCATTTTCAACTTCGATTAAGTGAACACGGATACCTTGTCTTCCTTCTTGAAGGATGCGAGTTTGACCTGCTGGAAGTTTGTCATTCTTTTGTTCCTGAACTTTGAAATCAATGATTTCTTCTTCTGAGATAAGCTCTGGAAGATTAAGAACGAGGTTCTTCACTTCATCTTCTGGAAGAGAAGTTCCTGGTTTAGTACCAACTTCTACAATACGATCTTGAGCAACGACTTTATCGTAAGTTTCTTTAAGCTGACGTTTTCCATTTTCCACTTCAATCAAGTGAAGACGGACACCTTTTTGACCTTCTTGGACAACACGAGTTTCTCCTAGGTACAACTTATCAGTCTTACGCTCCTGAATCTTGAAGTCGATGGTTTCTTCTTCGACTACAAGTTCTGGTCTGTTAAGGACTAGGTTCTTCACTTCATCTTCTGGAAGAGCGGTTCCTGGTTTTGTTCCAACCAAGACGATGCGGTCTGTCGGAGCCTCTACCACTTCGCGAAGTTTTTCTTCCTTAGTGCCGTCAGGATTCATCGATGTGAAGATACGTTCTTTACCAACTTTTCCTTCTTGTTCTACACGAGTTTCTCCTAGATACAGCGTTGAATCCTTTTTCTCAACTGTCTTGTAGGCCAAATCGTTTTCAACAAATTCGAGTTTTGGAAGTTCTTCTTGTACAGCAGCAACTGTCTTCTCAGAAACTGGTTTTTCCTTGGTAAACTGGATACGGTATTCCTTGACTTGTTTTCCACTTTCTGAAACAAGACGAACAAGTACTGGAAGGCTATCGTCTCCGCTATCTACAACTGTTGAAGCTACTTGATTACTTTCTTCGACTGAGACTTTTGGACGTTGACCTTTATAGGTGATTTGGTAGTCTTGACGATCTTCAGCGAAATCAGGAAGTTCTTTTCCATCTACAAGAATCTTCGATTGAGTGCTTTCTTGAGGCAATTCGCTTGGAGCAAGGAAGGTCATCTCAATTATCGCAACACCCTTCTTATCCGCTTTGCGCTCCATACGCCATCTCATGGCTTTGGCTTTGACAGCTTTAAAGGTAACGTTAATTTCATCACCGGCTTCAATGTCTTTATCCGCACGATAAGGAACAGCTTCCCAATTTTCTGGATTGTTGAATGGATGGTCTGCGTCGTAGGCTTGGTAGTTTGAATAGTAGGTTGGCACTTCAAACTCTGGACCGACATAGCGTTCTAAAACGAGTTTAGATGGTGCATCCGTACCACTATCTGCAAAGAAGTGAAGTTTGGCTTGCGCAACAGTCCGTTCTACAATCTTACCATTTTCACGGAAGATCACACCCGCTGATACTTCTGGATTAGAAGATGGTGTTGGAGACCAGTTTGTCCAACGACGATTTTCAGAATGATCTCTATCATTGATATAGTCAACACGGTCATGAGAACTGTCGTCAATATCATTAGTTGCTGAGGCAAAGGCTTGGTTACTATTTTCATCATAGTTAGGGTTTTCTGAGAGAGCCTCACCAAGTTTGTCTGTCACTCGTACAGAGAATTCCGCAACGAGGTCACTACCAAGGACACGACCTCGAACTGTAAATTGACCTGCTTTTGTCAGATTTTCTGCTGGAACTTCTTCCCATTCAACTGCCAAGTCTTTTGTTTCATAGCCATCTTTACCTGTGAAGTAAACCGGAACCTTAGTTGGCAATTCAAGTGGTTGACCTACTTGTACCAAACGTGCTTGTTTAACCGCAGCAAGAGGTTTACGAGAAAGTAAGTCCTTGTCCTTAGTGAAATGTAGATGGTATTCTCCTAAGATGTCACCATTTTCAGCTTTCGCGATGACACGAACTGGCTCACCTTCACGAACGCTTGGAACAACCGTCGCAAGACCATTGTTGCTAACACTTGCTGTTACTGCAGGAACTTTTCCATCTACAGACTCAAGATAGTAGTCTGTCAAATCAGGGTTGAAGTTTGCTAAGTCTTTACCGTCAACTTGGATTCTCGTTTGTCCTTGTTTGGCTGCCGCAACCTGTTTCGCAAAGATTTGTACCTCTGTGATAGATGTTCCTTTCTTGCTATCAAGTCGAACCATACGAATGCGAACCGCATAGGTATCAACTTTATCAAAACTGAAATGATTCATTTCTCCAGCTTTTAATTGAGCTGGTGCTTTGAGATTGCTTACCTCTTTCCAGTTTGCAGGATCGTTAAATACATGGTTTTCCTCACCTACAAAGCTAGGGTTTTTAGGAGCTGTTGGGACAGTCTTACCAACATAATACTCAATCACATAGGTCTTCGGTACACCGACTCCGTGGTCTTCGTGGAATCCGACACTAAGATTATCAATTGAACGCTTGCTCAAGATACCTGAATCTCCGAATAGGACACCGACTGAAGCTTCTGGATTAGTACGATTCCAGTTTGTCCAACGGTTGGCTGGTCGGTCATTAAAGGAAATCAATTTATCGTTGACATTTGAAACAGGATCGCTTGGATTTGAGTCTGAAGCAAAGGCCAGTGGCAATTCTGAACCGGTCCATTGGTCAGAAATATTTGCTCCTTGCTCAGTTTGAGCAGACACACGAACATGAAGTTTGGTAGTTAATTGCGTACCTTCTAGGCGACCATTAACTGTAAAGACACCTTCCTTGGCGTATTGCTCTGAACGAATCGTATCCCAAGTAACCTTAGCTGATGAAACGTGACCATTTGAATCGTAGGTACGAACACTTTCTGGTAATTGTGGCGCTTCTGCAATTGGTGTTGTCACACTAACTTCTTCAACCGAAACAATACCTTCTACAGAGACTTTAGCACGCGCTTCAAGGTCAATTCCTTCAACTTTACCTAGTACTTCAAATGTTTGATAGGAGTCAAGTTTTTCTTTCGGAATAGCTTGCCAAGTGACTTTATGAGTTTTAGGGAAACCTTTGTCATACTCAACCGTTACTGTTGTTGGAAGAGTAGGTTCTTGATGCAAGTCTGTCACTACATTTACTGGACGGATAGATTGCGCAACCTTCTTCTCAGTATTGGCCTGGATCGTAAGATCGATTTGACCTGTAGCCCCCTCATATTCTGCTTTCAGAGTGACTGCTCCTGGCTTATGTAACTCAAGCATTCCTTTACGAACCGCGACTTCCCCTTCACCACTTGTAGAGAAGGTTACTTTATCAGCTGGTAAAACTGCTTGTGTTCCGTCTTGATAGTGAGCGTGTACAGACAATTTCACTGTTTGGTCTTCTTTAAGACCGTCAGCTTGCTCTACTTGTAGGCTCAAGTGGTCAATTTTCGGTGCTTCTTCAAGGAATTGAATTGCATAGGTTTGAAGAGGTCCACCATTTTTTGGTTGAACATAGATGCTTGCACGCATGCCGTTTGCTGCACTTGCTTGGACTACAGTAATATCCGCATTTTCAGCACTTGCTACAACTTCTGGCAAGGATGCACCGTAAGCAAGAGTTCGATATTGCATTGGATTTTGAGTAGTAAGACCAGTGACAGATTCGCCACCAACCGTTACAGTTGGTACTGCAGGTGCCACAGGATTACCTTCTTCTACTACAAGGGTAGCGTGAATAGTCTCACCACCCAGTTGACCAGTCATTTGAATACGTGATCCTGCAACTGACAGTTTAGCTTTATCTGCTTCCGAAATCTCCCACTTATCAACTTCGTATTCTTGTACGCTTCCATCCGTAACAGCAATAGAAACGTATTTATCAACAGCGCTCAAGTCTGTTCCTGGAGCAACACGCTTAACAGTTGGAAGCTCATTTGCGATTGCTAGAATTTCGACACGGGCCTCAACTTCGCGTCCGTCTGCCATACCTTTAACAGTCACAACTCCTGCTTGGCTCACATCAACTGAAGACCAAGTGACTGGACGTTTTTCACGACTGCCATCACTGTAGATAAAACCGACTGTCTTCGGCATTTTCGGTTCTTTCTCAATAACAGTACGTACTTTTGGTACCTCTGTTCCTAGAACTGTCTTTTCTTGGTCTTCTTTTTTACCAGTAAAGACAGTTACTTGACCAGATTTCAAGAGATCTGAATGAGCTGTTAGTGTGAATTTACCTGCTTGTTCAGTTGATTTAACAATGGCAACCCCTTTACCGTTAAAGGCTCTACGGATCCAAGAACCATCTGGTTGCGCCTTGTAGCGTTCACGGCTGGCTTGTTCCCCATTATCGACACCGACCAGTTGACCTTGTCCATGCAATTGGAAACGAACCAAATTATTGGCAGTTGGTACCACATTTCCTTCACTATCTACAATTTCGTAGTAGATGTAAGTCAAGTCTTTTCCATCTGCAGCGATTGCGTGTTCTTCCTTGATGAGACGAACACCTGCTGGTTGGCCTGCAGTCGTGATCTTGTCACGTGCAATTTCTTTACCAGCTTCATCACGAGCTACTGCTTCTAAGGTACCTGGTTGGTAAGCAACCTTCCACTCAAGGTAGAGTTCCTTGGCATTGGCACCTTCTTGGTAAGTTCGTCCATCGCTAGTTTGTTTTTTGTTGAACTTTTTAACTCCGAGAGATTGACCGTTCAAGAACAATTCAACACTTGCAGCATTTGAGTATGCACGAACTGGGATTTTTCCGTCTGAATCTTCAACTTTCGATGCCAATTCTCTATTTTCCCAGTTCCAGTGAGGAAGAAGGTGTACCATCGGTTTCTTCTTAGCAGAAACCCATTGGCTTTGGTAGAGATAAAAGTCATGTTTTGGAATACCTGCTGTATCTACGATACCAAAGTAAGAGCTCTTAACGGGAGTTTGGTTTTGGTTGTGCCATGGTGTAGGTTCACCGATATAGTCCGTACCTGTCCAGATAAACTGTCCAGCATAGCCAGCGTTGTCACGGTCAAATGTCCATGAATCTGTTGCCGTTTTACCCCAGCCAACTCGGTCATTACCATAGTCAGACTGTTCGTAATGGCGCTCAGGTCCGTTACTATGTTTCAATTCCTGTTCAGGGCGATAGTAACTTCCACGTGTACGGGTAGCTGAAGATGTTTCAGAACCGTAAATCAACCAGTTTGGATGTTTCGCACGAAGTTTCTTGTAGTTGTCTTCTGAATAGTTGAAACCAACTGCATCCAGTTCATTAGCAATTTTCTCATGATCACCGCTACCATCACCAAAGCGGAACTTATCTGCTCCCATGGTAACATAACGTGTAGTATCAACATCTTTAATCACTTTTACTAAGCGTTTAACCGTTGCAAGAGAGTGAGCATTACCGTTAGCTTCACCGATTTCATTCCCTATAGACCACATGAAGACAGCTGGGTTGTTTTTATCTCTTTCGACCATGGTACGAAGATCATAGTCAGACCATTTTTCACCTTTTCTAGCTTCTGGGTGAGTAGCGTCTTTTTCAAAGAAACGTCCGTAGTCATAAGGTTTCTTGCCATTATACCACGTATCAAAGGCCTCTTCCTGAACGAGCAAACCAAGTTCTGCTGCGATTTGCAATGTCTGTGGACTTGCAGGGTTATGAGTTGTACGGATGGCGTTAACGCCCATCTCCTTCATTTGTTTGAGACGACGGTATTCTGCTTTATAATTTTCTTCTGCTCCAAGCGCTCCATGGTCATGGTGCAAGGAAACACCATGGAATTTAATGCGTTCACCATTCAAAGAGAAACCTTCATTTGGAGTCCAGTGATAGTAACGGTAACCAAACAAATCTTTCTTAGCATCAACCAATTGACCGTCACGGTAAACACGCGTAACCAGTTCATACAAGGCAGGTTTGTCATTTAAAACGGTCCAGAGTTTTGGTTGTTCAACTTCTAAAATCGCATCAAGACTTGTTGACTCATGTGCTTTCAAGGTACGGCTCGCTGTACGAACCAAGCCTGTTACAGCCTGACCACCACGTTCAACGATTTGATACTCTGCCACCAATTCATGGTCTTTATCATCTGTATTGACGATTTTGCTGGCTACATGCGTTTCAACCTTGCCGTGTTGCTGTTCTTTAAGTTTTGGTGTTAAGATGGTTGTCCCATTTTTCTCAACATGAACCTTATCTGTCACTTGCAAGGTCACATCACGGTAGATACCACTACCTGAGTACCAACGGCTACTTGGCTGTTTGTTAACCGCATGGACAGCAATCACATTCTCACGACCATCTTTGTGAAGGTATTTGGTGATATCGTATGAGAACTGGTTATAACCATTTGGATAATGCCCCACTAACTGGCCATTGACATAGACTTGAGAATCCATGTAGACACCATCAAAGGTGACACGAACATTTTTCTTGAGATCTTTTTCATCAAGTTTAAAGGTCTTGCGATACCAAGCTTCACCACCATTGAGCTGTCCACCCTCGTTTTGGGCAGGTGACTGATGGTCAAAATCGTTAAAGATACTCCAGTCGTGTGGGAGATCCAATTTTTGCCATGTTGATACGTCTGCATCTGATTTCACAGCTTCTTTAGGATTCGCATTGAGTTTAAAGTGCCAATTTTGATTAAAATTCACTTTTCTATCTTCAATCATTTGATTCACTTCTTCATTTGTCGCAGCTTTCAAATCTTCCTTGACAGGCTTTTCTTGACTTGAAGCTTGAGATTCTACCTTTGGAGCAGTTTCTTCAGGTTTTAGAGATGCTTTCTCCTCTTTTGGAGCTACAGGTTCCTCTTCTTTCTTCTCGGGTTTGCTTGCTTCAATTGGAGTGGCTTGACTTTGATCGACACTTGCAGCATCCTTGTGCTCTGCTACAGTTTGATCTTCTTTTTCCTCCACTGCCGGACTTTCCTCTTTTGCTTGTTCCACAGTGTGAGTAATTGGAGTTTCATCCGCGAAAACTGGTGATTCTCCAATGACACTTCCTCCAAATAGAACCGCACAGGTTCCAATCATGACAGAGCAAGCGCCTACGGCAAACTTACGAATGCTGTAGACTCTTTTACGATTCCAATGGCCTTTTTCCATAAAACCCTCCTTTAGTAACCGCTTCCATTTATTTGTAAGCACATTACTTTTTCATAGCCTTTTACCCTTATTTTATAAAATAATATAGGAAATTTCAATACCCTAAACACAAAAAATCATATTTTTGATTGTTTTTTCTAAAATTTGTAGAAGATTCGAAAAAAATGAATGTAGATTTAGAACAAAAACAAACAAATTTTTGACACTCAGTTCAGTATTATAAAAAAGTTCCTTTTGTAAGGAACTCCTTTTACTTATAATTAAAGATTCCCCCTGCCAACTTATCGGCCAGCTTGGGAAAGAGGGTATAAAACTTATGGGCTAGGTTCAACAAAACTGGGAGATTGAGTTCCCGTTTGTTTTTTCCTATGGTTTTGACAATCTTTCTAGCGACTGCATCTGGTTCTAAGAGAAAGCGGTCAACCGACTTAAGGTAGGTCCCATCTGACGTCAAATGAGGATTTCCATTAGCAAAGCGTTCTGGGAAAATCTGATACCACACGGTATTTGAAACCCAACTAGGAACCTGACATCCATCAATTTCGTGAACATAAGGAAGTTTAAAGCCATTTCCTTCAGCATCCAAGTTTTCTTGAGTATGTTCCTTATCTACATAAAAATACCCTTACCCTCTTTATCAAGGAGTTCAAAGAGATACTGAATGCGTAAAAAATCAACCGAGACTGTAATCTGCCAATAGTCAAATAGGGCATCTGAGGTTACTTTGGTCATTTCTTTCTTGGCTTCATACTTATCCTCAATGAAAATAAAGGGATCTCCATAGTGTAAGATAACCTTCTGGACATCATTTATCTTGGTTCTAATTCGGATATGTAGCTGATCTTCCTTGTAAAGATATGCATACTCTGATTCTGGTCTATGATAAATAGCTGTTAATTCCATCATTTGTCTCCTAAATAATCTATCATCAACAAAAACGCAAACGTTTTCATAATTAACAGAACTAGTATACTATTTTAGCTGTTTATTTGCAAATTTTATACCAGTTTTACGATAGATATATAAGATGGACAAGGGTAAAATTGAGTAGACTCTTTTTGAGCTTTAAAAAGAGAGTTTCCATGAACTGAAAAACTCTCTCATCATTACGAATCAGATGATTAAAATAAAAGCTATCTGATATCTTTAATCTTCTAAAATGAAAATTTCTTCAACATGTAGTCGTAGCAACCTTGCAATTTTCATTGCTAGTTCAAGTGTAGGATTGTACTTGTCATTCTCTATAGCAATTATGGTTTGTCGACTAACGCCTAATATTCTTGCCATATCTTCCTGACGTAGTCCCTCAGACTTTCTTAACTGTTTGATGTTATTTTTCATACAGCATTAGTCTTTCTGAAAAAAATAAACGCCAACAGCCAATACTACGATAACAGTGACAACTGCTAGAATGACTCCTTGAACAAGTTTATTTGGTTCTTTATACTCTTCATCACCAGCAATCATATTGCGTTTTATTGCGGTTTGAGCAAATCCTTGCACACTTACAGATAAGATCAAAATTAAGCAAGGAAGTATTTCAAGTTTGCCACCAACAACAAGTGCTTGATAGATATTAAATCCTGTCCATGCACATAAACCCAAAAGCGCTGTTTTATAGCCCCACTCCTCAGAACGCAACTGAATATCTCTGTCCATTTCATCCATCTTTTTCATGGCTTTGTTCCTCCAAATTTTTGTAATAATGTCAAGAGCTCTTTACATTTCTTATTATACTCTAAATCGATAAAATGTCAAGATATTTTAACATTTTTACTTTTTTTATTTTCTTCATCTATTCTAAGAATATTCCTAACTCCAATTTACAGTCTAATCAATCTGACAAAGGGCAAGTTCTTTTAATCCTATTTTATCTTGACTTCATAAGCTTCGGCTATAGATATACTTTCAGTTATGTTAGACTCGAAGTTTATCCTCTCTTTTCTGCTTTCTTATCTCTATTTATACCTTAAATGGGCTTAATCGTTATAAACTGCCTGTTTATCATGTGGTATTTTTCTACAAATTAGCAACCGAAAAAAATAAAAAGCCATTCCTCAAGGGAACAGCCTTTTCACTTATAATTAAAGGTTTCCCCAGCCAACTTATCTGCTAACTTGGGAAAGAGGGTATAAAACTTATGGGCTAGATTCAGTAAGAGCGGAAGATTGATTTCACGTTTATTTTTGCCTATGGTCTTAACAATCTTTTGCGCGACAGCATCTGGTTCCAATAGAAAACGGTCGACCGATTTGAGGTAGGTCCCATCTGGGTCTGCCTGGTCAAAAAATCCTGTACGGATAGGTCCTGGATTAACAGTTGTCACATAGACACCATAGGGCATGAGCTCAAGGCGAAGAGCATTTGAAAAACCAATGGCCGCAAACTTGGTCGCAGAATATAGACTAGACTTGCCAGTCGCTATCAATCCTGCCATGCTGACGATATTGATGATATGACCTTTTCGACTTTCCTTCATGCGCTCCGCAAAGCGACGAGACAGATTCATCAGGGCAAAGGTATTGACCTCAAACATCTGGTGAATGTCTTGATCAGAGATCTTGTTGAAATCTTCAAAAATTCCATAGCCAGCATTGTTAATCAAGACATCAATCTTGCCATAACGGAGATAGAGGTCAGCTACTAGTGCTTCCAGGGCTGAGTCATCAGTAATATCGATTTCAATTAATTCCACATGAGGATGATTTCCATATAGTTGGGCTAGTTTTTCCTTGTTTCTACCTAGCAAGATGAGTTGGTCATTTGGCAAGAGTTTGACCATTTCTTGGGCTAAGCCACCGCTTGCTCCAGTGATGATGATGGTGCGCATACTTATCCTTTCTCAATCTTCTAAATTTCCACTTCTTCCAAGTCTTTGACCACATGGACATTTTCAAAAACAGTTGCCGCATCTTTCTTGAGCTGACTGATATCTTTTGAGAGGAAACGAGCACTGATATGATTGAGCAAGAGGCGTTTAGCACCGGCTTCTGCTGCTACTTGTGCTGCCTGCATATTGGTTGAGTGACCGTGGTTGCGGGCAATTTTTTCATCTCCCTTGCCATAAGTCGACTCATGGACAAGGACATCAGCGTTAACAGCTAGACGCACACTGGCATTAGCTTTTCGGGTGTCACCCAGAATAGTAATAATCTTACCAGGTCGTGGTGCTGAGATATAGTCTGCTGCCTTGATTTCAGTTCCGTCTTCTAGAACAACGTCCTGACCGTTTTTGATTTTTCCAAAAAGCGGGCCAAATGGAACACCAGCAGCCTTAAGTCTTTCAGCATCCAAGGTACCTTCTAAGTCCTTTTGCATGACACGATAGCCAACACAGAAAATAGTGTGGTCCAGCTCCTCTGCATACACCGTGAATTTATCGGTCTCAAGGATTTTCCCTAGAGAATCTTGGTCAAACTCATGAAAATGAATGCGATAAGGCAGACGAGAACCCGACACACGTAGACTGGTTAAGACAAATGACTTGATCCCTTGTGGTCCATAAATGTCCAAATCTGTCTGCTCCTCATTAGCCTGAAAAGCACGGCTAGAGAGAAATCCTGGCAATCCAAAGATGTGATCTCCGTGCAAGTGAGTGATAAAGATTTTGCTGACCTTACGTGGTCGAATTGTGGTTTCCAGAATACGATTTTGCATTCCTTCTCCACAGTCAAAGAGCCAGACTTCGTTAATCTCGTCCAAGAGTTTCAATGCTAGACTTGAAACGTTGCGAGCTTTAGAGGGCTGACCGGCCCCTGTTCCTAAAAATTGAATATCCATTCGATACTTTCTAATTAATCAATATATAACATAGCTGTGCGATTTTCCGATCGGAAATAGCGACTGCCAGAAAAAGCAACAGCTTCTTGCAATAAATCCTCTTGGCTGTAGCCCTTGAGACGTTTGCGACCATCAGCAAAACTTTCCAAGTCTGTCAATGCTGTGAGATTCTCCACACTAACAACTTCTTCATCTCCGACAGCCTTCATGTAAATATTACCAGACTCTTCAAAGACGAGTTGATGGGGGAAAATTTGCGCAATCTCAAAGAGCAAGTCATCCGAGATTACCTCTTCATTTTCAGAGAAGATTCGCCCCAGGCCCTTACTCTCATAGCAAAATCCAAAAGATTTGCCAGATAAATTAAGACGAATAAAAGGCTTATTTTCAAAGGTGAAACTTGGCTCAGCATTGTAGAGGTTCAGTTCATGACTGAGTTCTGCAAAATAATCCGTCGCAGCTTCAGGACTCTTTTTCTGGTAGAGTTCTGCAAAGTAGGCATTAACGACACTCGGAGGAGGTGTGATGAGAGCCAACTGCTCTTGCTCTGTTTTGCCAGCTAGAAGCTGATCTAGATAGACCCTATCCAGACTTGTATAGCCCCCATACTTTAGAGCCAAGGTTTTAATATCAGTCATAAAATTCCTCTAACCTCCATTTATTTTTCTCGGAAATGTAGCCTGTAATCACTTCACCGTCATCTTGATAGTCGCGCTCTTCCAGAATCGCTACACTTTCTAGATCATGTATCTTGTAGGATTTTGAAAAAGGCACGCGTAGGGTAAAGACTTCAAAAATATCCTTGAGCTTCTCCAAAAACAATGCTTGCAAGTTCTCACGACTATCCTCAGACTTAGCAGAAATTAGGGCATAAGGCGTTTGAGTAGGCGTGAAATCCTCTACCAAATCCGCTTTATTGTAAAGGGTCAGGCAAGGAATATCCTCCATATCCAAGTCTTTCATGATAGAAAGAACCGTTTTTTCATGCTCCTCGTGATAAGGATTGCTGGCATCAATGACATGAACCAGAAGGTCCACATGCTTGCTTTCTTCCAAAGTCGACTTAAAACTGGACACCAATTCTGTTGGCAAATCTTGGATAAAGCCAACCGTATCAGTCAAGGTAACCTGAAGATTGCCCCCTAGATGGATGCTCTTTGTCGTCGCATCCAGAGTCGCAAATAGCTCGTCTGCTTCGTACTGGATCTTACTGGTCAAGGTGTTCATGATGGTTGATTTCCCAGCATTGGTGTAACCAATCAAACCAATCTTAAAGGTACTTGACTCCAAGCGTTTTTCTCTGACTGTCGCCCGATTTTTCTCAACCACCTTGAGCTGGCGCTCGATATCTGTGATTTGATTACGAACACTACGACGGTTCAGTTCCAGCTGACTTTCACCAGGTCCACGGGAACCAATTCCCCCCGCCTGACGGCTGAGCATAATCCCCTGACCAACCAAGCGAGGCAAGAGATACTTGAGCTGGGCCAAATGAACTTGGAGTTTTCCTTCATGGCTTCGAGCCCGCATGGCAAAGATATCCAGAATCAACTGCATACGGTCAATGACCTTGACACCGAGAATTTCTTCTAGATTGACATTTTGCCGTGGAGTCAAGCGATTATTGACGATGACAGTAGTAATTTCTTCTGCATCCACCATCCGCGCAATCTCTTCCAACTTACCAGAACCAACGAAGGTCTTGGAGTCATACTTTTCCCGTTTTTGCCTGTAGCTATCTACAACGACTGCCCCAGCTGTCTTAGCCAGACTGGCCAATTCTTCCATGGAGAGGTCAAAATTGTCCATGCCCTGCAATTCCACACCGATGAGTAGGACTCGTTCCTCTTTTTTCTCCGTTTCAATCATCTAAAAACTCCTCAATCTGGCTTAAAATGCGGTTTTGAACTCCAGGCTCTCCTATCTGATAAAAGGTCACCTGCATGCGATTACGGAACCAGGTCAGCTGACGCTTAGCAAAACGACGGGTCGCCTGTTTGAGACTATCGCTTGCTTTCTCAAGAGTTTGCTCCCCACGGAAATAAGGAAAGAGTTCCTTGTAACCAATGCCTTTGGCTGCCTGCGCATCTGGATAGTGCTCAAAGAGCCACTTGGCCTCATCCAAAAGCCCAGCCTCAAACATCAGATCTACTCGGCGATTGATACGTTCATAAAGCTGACTGCGTTCATCATCCAAGCAGATAATCAAAGGTTCATAAGGACTTTCCTGATTTTCCAAATCCTGACCAAAATGGACGATTTCCAAGGCACGCATAGCACGACGACGGTTAAACTGGGGAATTGCAAGACCTGCTTGCTCCACAAGATGGGCTAATTCCTCATCTGAATAAGGCTCCAAACTAGCCCGATAGGCCAAAATCTCCTCATGAGGTGTTTCCCCACCTAGATGGTAGCCTTCTAACAAGCTCTGGATATAAAGCCCAGTCCCACCAGCGATAATAGCAAGCTTGCCACGGCTTTGAATATCCTCAATAGCCTTCTTAGCTTCTGAAACAAAATCAAAAGCCGAGTAAGACTCGGTCACCTCTCTGACATCAATCAAATGATGAGGAACAGAAGCTTGCTCCTCTGGGCTAGCCTTGGCCGTCCCAATATCCAATCCTCTGTATACTTGCTGACTGTCACCACTGACCACCTCTCCACCAAAGCGCTTGGCCACTTCAATAGCAAGGGCTGTCTTCCCAACAGCAGTCGGTCCAACAATCACAATTATTTTTGTTTTCATCTTTTTTCCTTGAAAAATTTCCATTTTTTCGTTACTATTATTATATCACAAAAAGGTCAGTCAGAAAAATGCTACCACTTGAGGAGCCTGGCTGATCGGGAAGATAAAGGAGGAAGACTCATGGCTAAAGGATTCGCTAAAGGTCTTGTAACAGGTGTCGCAGGAACTGTCGCTGCCGTTGCAGGTGCAGTATACGCAATTAAAAAGAAAGTGATTGAGCCAGAAGAGCAAAAAGCAGCTTTCATCGAAGAAAACCGCAAAAAAGCAGCTCGCCGCCGCGTATCACATTAAGCAACAAAAGAAGTTGAGAACTCTCAACTTCTTTTTATTTTCTTTTATACTCAATGAAAATCAAAGAGCAAACTAGAAATCTAGCCGCAGGTTGCTCAAAGCACTGCTTTGAGGTTGTGGATAGAACTGACGAAGTCAGTAACATATATACGGCAAGGCGACGTTGACGTGGTTTGAAGAGATTTTCGAAGAGTATTAAATAGCTAGGTCAAACTTCAGCTGTGGCTTAACCGGATCATAGTCAACCAACTCAAAGTCTTCCGCTTTGATATCAAAGAAATTAGTCCCATCAGGAACATTCAAGACCAAGCGTGGTTGGCAGTTTGACGGCTCACGACGGAGCAATTCCTGAGCTTGTTCAAACTGATTATCATAGATATGAAGGTTGTTGATAAAATAGAAAAACTTCCCAACCTTCCAGCCGAAATGCTTGGCAATCATCATCTGAAGAGCTACGTACTGCATAGCGTTAATGTGGTGGGCCACCAGCATATCATTCGAACGCTGAGTCAAGGTCGCATCCAGATAGATGTCCCCATCAACGCGACGGACATCAAACATGGTCTGAAAGGCGCATGGAAGGAGACCGTCTGTCTCCTCAAAAGCTTGATAATCCCAGAGAGAGATAATATTGCGACGATTCCAAGGATTGGCTTCCAACTGCTTGAGAATCTTGTTAATGATGTCGTGTTTCTTAACGACCGCCCCATAGCGTTCACCAATGGTTCCCGTATCTCCCACTTCCCAGTCATTCCAGTAGTGAACATTGTACTTGTCATTGAGAATATCTAAGCTATTAGACTGATCTTGGTAAATCCAGAGCACTTCCTTGATAGCAGATTTGATCGCAATCGGGCGCAAGGTTGTGATGGGAAATTCCCCCATAGACAAGTCATACTCGGCAAAGGCACCCGTTACGTACTTGGAGTTGGCTACGGTCCCATCCTTATACTTGGGACGTGCCTGCTCAGAAAAGACACCGTCTTTGAGGATTCGTTCAATATTTTCTTTAAAAATCGTATCTGCTTTTGTCATTTACTCTCACCTCATTTATTGTCCTAACTAGTATAACATAAAAAATCTTTTCTACATACTCAGATAATCGATAGCCCTTTTATATTTTTCTAATCGTTCCAAATCATTGTCAGTGACAGACCTCAGTCTAGATAAATCTGAATTATGCTTCAAATCTGCCAATTTGACAACGCGTGCTAGGGGATTAGATTTCACATTTTCTAGATATGTTTGATAGTCTTGCCCCTTTTTCTTTGACAAAATCTGAACGGCAGCAACTACTGTTTCTGGTAAAACAGCTAATAATAGTTCTTCAGCTGTAAAAGGACTGTCCTCTATAACATCATGTAGCAGAGCCACTGCTTTTTCCTCTTCGGTATCAACTTGACTTGCTACATAAATTGGATGTTCTATATAATCTACCCCTGCCTTATCAAATTGCCCATTATGAGCTTCCGTCGCGATAGACAATGCTAATTCAAGCATGGGTTGTTTTGATGTGTTCATCTAGCGATTCCTTCCCAAAATTAAAACCTATTTCGTTTTATTCGACTTTTAAAAAAGAGCTTGATGGATAACCAAGCTCTATTATCAATCTATCTTATTGCAATACAAGTGATGCTGCTCCGATAACTCCAGCGTCATTTCCTAGAGTTGCGAGAGCTAATTTAGTTGATGTGCGTACTTGTGGGAAGGTATTTTCATCATAAACCTTTTGCACGCCTTGGAGAAGGAATTCTCCCGCAGCTGATACTCCACCACCAATAACGATTGTTGATGGGTTTAGGATTGAACCGATGTTAGCACAAGCGATTCCCAAGTAACGTGAGAAGTTACGGTAAACGATCAAAGCAAGGTCGTCCCCTTCTTTAGCCAAGTCAAAAACAGTTTTAGCAGTTACTTCTTCACCGTCGTCGATCAAGCGTTTCAAGGCCGCATCGCCTTCGTATTCATCTGCATAACGACGTGTCAAGTTGACAATCCCTGTTGCAGAAGCAACTGTCTCAAGACAGCCTTTCTTACCACAAGTACAAGCGATTGGTTGGTCAAAGTCAACAGTGATATGACCAAGCTCTCCTGCTGCACCAGCAACACCGTGAAGCAATTTGCCTTCTGCAACGATACCGCCACCAACACCTGTACCAAGTGTCATAAAGACAACGTCTGGTTGGTTTTCACCAGCACCCATCCAGCGCTCACCAAGAGCAGCTACGTTGGCATCATTATCGATGAAGAATGGAATACCCAAGGCTTTTTCAATCTTTTCTTTAATTGGTTGAAGGGTTTTCCAGTTGAGGTTGTAGGCACCGATAACAGTTCCTTTTTCACGGTCAACCACACCAGGTGATCCCATCCCAATCCCTCGGAAGTCTGTGGCTGACAATCCAAGCAAGTCCAAACGATGTTGAATAGACTCGATCATATCATCTACAATATGGCTTCCTTCATCCAAAATATTAGTCTTGATAGACCATTTTTCTTGGATTTCTCCCTCTTGAGTTAAAATTGCAAACTTGACAGATGTTCCACCAAGGTCAATCCCTATAATCTTTTGACTCATCGTCTTCTCCTTTTTAATTGAAAATGCTTACAGATATAGTATAACAAAATCGTCCATTTTGTGCAAAGGTTTGCATTAACTTCCTAGAAATTATTCTGATTTATGGTTTCCAAAGACCAGAACCATCTACGTAGTATCTGCCACCATCAACTCGCTCATTCTTTGCCATTTTACCATCTGATTTCAAATAGTAATTTCCTTGCCAAGTATTACGAGCGTATGAACCATCTGATTTCAAGTAGTACCAAGATTGATAAGAAGAGTCATTAATCCACTCACCTTGTGCCATTTTACCGTTCGCTTTGAGATAAAAAGCGCCTTGCCAAGCATTTTGGGCATAGGATCCATCTGATTTCAAATAATACCAAGCTTGGTATGATGAATCATAAATCCATTCACTTTGAGCCATCTTTCCGTTTGCTTTAAGGTAGTAACTTCCTATCCATGTGTTTCGTGCATACGAACCATCCGATTTGAGATAATACCATCCCTTGTAATATGAGTCATATATCCACTCACTCTGAGCCATTGTTCCATCTGATTTGAGATAGTAATCTCCTTTCCAAGAATTGGTTACTAGATTACCATTGTCAGAATAATAATACCAATATCTATCCTGCTTAACCCATCCACTAGAAGAAACTCTATTCTGTGGACTAGACTGGCGTGGTTTAAAGACTCCCCGAGGTGCATTTGCACGTTCACAAGCTATCCCATCACCATCTTTGTCTAGTATTGAAGAATATCCAGGCTCTCCTCTATGGATATCAGAATAACCATTTTCCCATGCTTCTTTACAACTAGAAAAATGAATATTTTCTTCTGCACTAACCAGTTGAGCAAACAAACCTAAAATTGGAAAAACAGTAAGAATCACTTTCAGCAAAATTGTTTTTTTCATCATTTCCTCCTAATAAAATGACATCGTTTTCTTTTTATTTTATCAAACTTAATTCAACAATTCAACATATCCATTATATTTTTTAATTTATGAAATTTATTTAGAATTCACTTCCAACTCATACAATCCTCTCACTGCGTTACAGCCATAGACAGCTTCCGCTTGGTCCAAGTCTGGCACAGTCAAGACTTTTTCCTCTACTTGTCCTGTTTCCAGCAAATGCTGACGATAAATTCCTGGCAAAATTCCAAGTCTGATAGGCGGTGTGTAGAGTTTTCCAGCGATTTTCAGAACTAGATTCCCGATAGACGTTTCCAATAGCTCTCCTGCTGCATTATGGTAAATGCTTTCCTGTTTACCTAGGCTTAAATGTGGTCTGTGAGTGGTTTTGAAGTAGGTAAATGCTTGCTGCAAATCAGCTTCTTGCAGACAAAGTTTTGCTTTGCAGAAGCTTGGACTAAGGGGGCTTAAGATTTGGCGACTGAGTTCCATCTCTCCAGACTTGCTGGTAATAATTCGCAAGCGGTAGTCTTGATTATCATCACAAACTTGACACTCTTCCTCTATCTTTTGTCTCAGTTTTTTTGGATCAAAAGGAAAGGCAAAATAACGACTCGCTTTTGTCAATCTTTCCAGATGTTGATCTTCAAATAGTAAGTTCTTCTGACTTATTTTCCCAGTTGAAATCAGTTTGAAACGAGCTTGTTTACGATAGAGAACAGCCGCCTTTTGATGAACCTCTCGGTATTCAGATTCCCAAGTGCTGTTCCATGTAATGCCTCCGCCAACACCATAGACGGCTTTTCCTTGATGCAGTTGAATAGTCCGAATGGCGACGTTAAAAATCCGGCGCCCATTTGGAAGTAAGAGACCAATCGTTCCGCAGTAGACTCCGCGTGGTTGGGGCTCCAAGTCCTTAATAATTTCCATGGTCGCAATTTTCGGTGCTCCCGTTATGGAACCACATGGAAAGAGCGAACGGAAGATTTCAACTAGGTCCACATCCGGTCGTAACTGACTCTTAATGGTCGAAGTCATTTGCCAAACGGTCGAATACTGCTCCACCTGACACAGACGCTCCACATGCTCACTTCCAACTTCAGAAATACGGTTCATATCGTTTCGCAAGAGGTCTACAATCATCATATTTTCAGAGCGATTTTTAGGATCCTGCTCCAACCAGCTAGCCTGGGCAAGGTCTTCTTGGTCAGTCACTCCACGCTGAGTCGTTCCCTTCATTGGTCGCGTTGTCAACTCACGGTCATTTTGCTCAAAAAAGAGCTCTGGGCTCATGGAAATCACTGCCATCTCATCATGTTCAACATAGGCATTGTAGCCCGCCTCCTGCTCTACCACCATACGATTGTAAATGGCAAAAGGATTGACACTCAAGTCTTGCTTGAGTTGGACAGTGTAATTTACCTGGTAGGTGTCCCCCTGACGCAAATGATGGTGAATCTGGGAAATAGCTTTTTCATAGTCCTCTGCAGATGTTTGTTCACGCCACTTTGAAGGCAAATCTACTTCCTCATAAGTCAGAGGAATAGGGGATGTTTCCACCCTATCGTGAACGGTAAAGTAAAGCAAATATTCGCCCAGTAGAGGAAGTTTGTGAACTGCTAGTTTTTTCTCAAAAGCAGGTGCAGCCTCATAGCTGACATAGCCCACGACATAATAACCTTGCTCTTGGTAGCTTTCCACTTGTGCCAGCAAGTCTGCCACTTCTGATAAATCTCTCGTTTTTAACTCTTTGATAGGCTGAGTGAAGGTGTATCTCTCCCCCAAAGCTCTAAAATCAATCACTGTTTTTCTATGCATATCTTAAGTATAGCACAAAAGAAATAAACCCTCAGCTACAAAACTAATCAATATAACTTCCTTTTGATGAATTTTAACTCTATGTAGTTGCTTAATATAAAATTTCTCCTAGTAGTTATTACCACTAGGAGAAATTTTTGCTAAATATTACTTGCTAGTTCACTAGAAGAAAAAGTCAATTTACGAATATAGCTATTAAATCCTAATTAGACTTCATCATCTTCTTTTCGACGATGACTTAGAAGAGCTAACCCCAGAATAGCGCTAGTTGCTGCTACTACCATTGTACTTAGCGATTCTGCTGTTCCTGTATTCGGAAGTTTTTTAGTCTTCAGGGTATCTTCTACTGCTTTCTTGGCTTCCGGTTTACTTTGCGCAGTTGGGTTGACTGAGGCAATGCTGGTTATTCCATCAGTCTTGGCTTGATCGACTTCTACATTTGTGGTCGCAGCGTCAATTGCTTGTTTCGCTGTATCTGCTTTCGCATTGGCATCTGCTTTCGCTGCAGCTTTCTCTTCATCCGTCAAATCGGTTCGTGAATCAATCGCTGCTTCCTTAGCTTTCAGGGCATCATCGATCGCTTGCTTGGCTGCTGACTTCGCTACTGCTTGCGGATTAATTGAAGTTA
>NZ_KV808759.1:0-302 GCF_001812375.1 Streptococcus sp. HMSC077F03 | reverse complement strand
AGAAACAACTACCCATTGTTCAGCAGATGTATGAAAAGTATGGAGATCAAATTCATTTTGTTCTTCTGAATATGAACGAACCAGGAAAAGAAACAAAGGAAACTGCTGATCAGTATATCAAAGAAAAAGGATATACTTTCCCGTATTATTATGACGAAGATCAGTTCGCAGCCGATCTTTTACAGGTTCAAACCATACCAAGTATGTATCTTGTGACAAAACAGCAACAGGTAAAGAATGTATTAGTAAATCATACTACTGCTGAAATTTTCTCGAAAGAGTTACAAGAACTGCTAAACTAA
>NZ_KV808758.1:0-1614 GCF_001812375.1 Streptococcus sp. HMSC077F03 | reverse complement strand
TCTCGAAAGAGTTACAAGAACTGCTAAACTAATATACATCTATTTCAGAAAAGAGGAGGAAGAAGAAATCGCAATAGGATTTCAGAGAAAATTATGAGAGATTTCATTAAAAAGGTCTCTGTTCTGTTTATGATTCTGTTTCTCTCTGTGCCATTAGGATTGGCTGGACTGTTCCTTGCTCGAGGTGCATCAGCTGATGAAGGGGCTGCAAGACAAGTAGGAGAGAACACAGAAATTATCCAGAATGGATGTTATCGTAAGGTAAAGAAAACAGAAAAAACACAGTGGACAGTTCCACGTAAACCGATCGACTTAGTTATCCTTCAAGATGCGAGTGGATCCTTTGAAAAGACTATTCCTAGTGTTAAGAATGCCTTGAAGCGTTTGACCACTTATGTGAAACCTGAACAGTACAATGAAACTGACCCACATTTAGTGAGTACAGGTGATCCAGATACGACTGACCGCGTCTTCGTTTCAGCTTATCAAGGATTGGATCAGGTTCGATATTTTGATAATGAGGACTTCACAGGAGCGATTGATACCTATACAAATGAGGGGATCACTGGTAAACATTATCAGTTTAGTTCAAGTGATTTAACATCAGATCAAAAATCTATTCATAGCTTTATTGATAATATTACTGTTGGAGGAGGAACTCCTACAGTTCCTGGTATCACGGATGCTCTTGCTGCTTATAACAGTCAAAAAGGAGAAATGAAAAATGGTCGTAAGACAGTATTCCTCCTTGTAACGGATGGTGTGGCCAATGGTTACCGTCTCCCAGATGGTAATGTTGTTATGGATAAAAGTTATGCCAGAACTTATAAGCTACAACCTGCATGGGGACTTGGTCAAAACTATTTCCCTGAAGCAGCGCAAGATATTGTCAGCCGTGCAAACGAGTTAAAAGAGGCAGGAAATACACTTAAGAATGCTGTTGGATCAGAAGGCTCTGTAGTTATTGGTTTCTGGGAGCGAGTGGCAGGGTTCACTGACCCATACTTCCAATATGGTTCTGCTTATTTGAATGGATTTGGAAAAACATTGAATATCGGTGATAACCGTTCAGTTCAAGGAATCTTCCATGATGCTCTTCAATCGATGGCTTCACCAGACAAGGTTGTAAACGGAAAGAACGTTTCCTTCTATGTTAATGAACAAAGCGATATCGATAAGTTCTCAAATCGAATTTTAGAATCGGTAGCTGCAGCGTTGATCAAGGAAGACATCAAAGGTGAGTTCACTGTTACACCCGGGTATAAGGTTGATGCTGTTCGAATCAATGGTAAAACAGTTGTTGAAAAAGTCACAGATCCATCAAAACAAATTCGTGGTCGAATCAATCAAGAAGGTGACAATGTCACAATCTATGTACCCGATAGTGTCTTCAACCCTGGAGATAACAATTTCGACTATGATTTGAGTAAGGAAGCTCGTGCTCCTGAAACGAATGAAGAGGATGAAGTTGATCCGCCAGCTGATTACACACCAACGAATGAAACAATTACAGTCCCTGAATTGACTGGTGTCTTCAAGACAGGTGAATTTACAACCCGTAAGATTGGTGGACGTAATGAAGAAGTTGAAGTTCAAAAACTCGAGTACTGTTAC
>NZ_KV808757.1:0-1619 GCF_001812375.1 Streptococcus sp. HMSC077F03 | reverse complement strand
ACGGTGAAACCACGTGACCCAGAAAAACCAACAGATCCAACACCAGGTGAACCAGCTAAGTCTGTTGGACCAGAAGATGGATCTAAACCTGATAAAGAATACCACTTGCCAAACGCTTTAGATACCTTCCGATTCGATATTACTACACCGGTTCCAACAGATCCTGTAGATGAAAACGGAAATGCTAAGAAGGATCAATATGGTCGTCTTATCAAGACAGACTTGACTAGTTTTACAATCACGGATGAAATCAATTCAGTCTTGAAAGTCAACAAAGACCGTATCGCTCTTAAAGTTGAAAATGCTCAGTTTGACAAGATCAAAGCAACTCTTCAAGCTCAACTTGATCAAGCAGAGAAAGAACTCAAAGCTTTGACAGGCAAGTCAACAGAAGAGACTTCAACAGAGACTGGTAAGAAGGAAGAACTCAAGGCAGCGGAAGCTAAAGTAGCTGAATTGAAAGCGAAGTTGGAAGCAGCTAAGGCAGCGCAGCCAGCTAAACCAGCTGAAACTACAACACCAGCTACTCCAGCAACAGCTACTGAAGAAACAACTCCAGCTACATCTGATTCTTCTGCAACAGAAGATAAGAAACCTGCAACTAGCGAGCCAAGTCAAGATCTTGTAAGCTTGGAAGCAGAGTTGAAAGCAGCTGAAGAAAACTTAGCTAAACTTCAAGCACCAGCAGAGAAAGAAGCAGAATTAGCACCAGCTGATAAGAAACAACAACAAGAGAAACTCGAAAATGAAATCAAGAAACTAAAAGAAGCTCAAACCAAGCTTCAAGCAGCTATTGATAAATTGAGTAAGTCTTCAAATGATCGTGGTGAATTAGTAGGTAAAGAATTGGAAGCAATTGCTACTGTTACTTACGATGAAACTGAAAATCTTGTGACTCTTGAAATCAGCGACAAGGATGTTCTTGAAGCCTTGAAGGGAAGTACTGTACGTCTTGTACTTTACACTAACTTCAAAGAAGGAACAGATTTTACACAATTCGCTGCTGGTGTACCAAATACAGCTAAAGTAAGCTTTAACCATAATCCAAATCCAAAGCCTACCAACAAAGTTGTGGTGTTCCCACCAACACCAGAAAAACCACAAACTCCGCCACCAGGTGGAACCGTTCCTCCTGCAGAACCTAAGAAAACATTGCCAAATACAGGTTCTGAAGCATCTTCAATCTTTGGAGTACTTGCTGCCCTAGCTCTAGGACTTGCTGGACTTCTAGTTTGGAAGCGTAAAGCTGAACGTTAGTATCATATAGTAAGAGGAGAGTAGAAATATTTCCTCTCTTCCTTGCTATATATTAAATGAATTAAGGGAAAAAGAATGAGTAGAAAAAAATTATTAAAGTTAGGGATTTCAATACTTGCTTTAAACGCTCTTGGAGTAGCAACTTATCATGTAGCTCCAGATTTATATCAAATTCCAACAGTGCATGCAGAAGAAACACCGGCGGAAGATGAAGAAATTCCAGATGGCCAAGAGAGAGTCATGGCACTTCGATTTAGAGATAAACTGAATGATCTAGAGGCTTTCATTGCTGACTATAAAGCTAATCCTAATGATGAAGACAACAAAGCTGGATTAGAAGATAGTTTGGCGGAAGCTACTAA
>NZ_KV808756.1:0-42757 GCF_001812375.1 Streptococcus sp. HMSC077F03 | reverse complement strand
CGCTCCTTCGGGTTCGGGGGTTCGAATCCCTCCCCTTCCATTACTTTAGTTACGGGCATAGTTTAAAGGTAGAACTAAGGTCTCCAAAACCTTCAGTGTGGGTTCAATTCCTACTGCCCGTGTTAATATGATTATGGCGGGTGTGGTGAAGTGGTTAACACACCAGATTGTGGCTCTGGCATGCGTGGGTTCGATCCCCATCACTCGCCTATTTTATATTATTGGGGTATAGCCAAGCGGTAAGGCAAGGGACTTTGACTCCCTCATGCGTTGGTTCGAATCCAGCTACCCCAGTTACTATTTGCCGGCGTGGCGGAATTGGCAGACGCGCTGGACTCAAAATCCAGTGTCCGCAAGGACGTGCCGGTTCGACCCCGGCCGCCGGTATAGTAATAAAGACAAGGTTTTTGGACCTTGTTTTTTGATTTGGTGAAGATTTTGATATTTTTTCTTTAAGTACAGATAACTGATGAAACATCTTTTTCTTCTTATTCTAGTCATTTTTAGTGTATTTTTGGTATAATATTACTTATTCACAATTTATTTTGATTATGAAAGAGTTTGGTGATTAATGTCTCGGTCTGTTGAATTACTAAAGAAACGTTACTTAAAGAATATAAAAGAGAACCCAGATTTATTTATTGGAATTGAGTTAGAATTTCCTATTGTAAATTTAGAGGGTAAGGCTACAGATGGTGAAGTTGTTAAGGATCTCTTTCGGTATTTACCATTAGTACTGGGCTTTACTATCGAAAAAGTGGATGATTTTGGGAATCCAATTCAGTTGCTTGATCCAGTCAGCCAAGATACGATCTTGTTTGAGGTTGCTTATACGACAATTGAGTTTGCATTCGGAAAGGCTGAATCTATCCGAGAGGTAGAAGAACGCTTTAACTTCTATATGGCTACGATTCAGAATAAGTTGGGTGAAGCTAATCATGCTATTGTTGGCTGCGGCATTCATCCCAACTGGGATAAAAATGAGAATTGTCCAGTGGCTTATCCCCGCTATCAGATGTTGATGGATTATCTGAATTTGAGTAGAAATGTAACTAAATCAGATTTACATCATTTCCCTGAGTATGGAGCCTTTATATGTGGGAGTCAGGTTCAACTAGACATTTCAAGGTTCAACTACCTGCGTGTTATCAATGCTTTTACGCAAATTGAAGCTGCTAAAGCTTATTTGTTTGCAAATTCTGAGTTTTCAGGGGCAGATTGGGATACCAAAATTTCGAGAGATATTTTTTGGGAAGAATCCATGCATGGTATCTATCCAGAGAATGTTGGTGTCAATACTAGACTATTTAAAGATGAGGATGATTTTTTTGACTATTTAAATCATTCTGCGATTTTTACTGCGGAGCGTGATGGGCAGACCTATTATTTTTATCCGATTCAGGCTAGGGACTATTTGGCTACACCTGAAATCCAAGCATTTACCCTTAATGGGGATGAGGTGTTAATTCATCCTCAGGAGGAAGATTTCCAAACTCATCGTAGTTACCAGTACCAAGACTTAACGACTCGAGGGACAGTTGAGTTTCGTAGTGTGTGTACTCAGCCGCTTGATAGGACTTTTGCTTCTGCAGCCTTTCATTTGGGCTTGTTGGTTCATTTAGACAAGCTTGAAGCTTACTTGCGAACTGCTCCATTTTTTACCACAGCTGGTCGTGATTATAAGCTTTTAAGACGACAATTTTCTAAGAAAAAACTTACAGATGAAGAAGAAGCTGCGGTTCTCGAGTTTTCTAAAGATTTACTCACCCTAGCTGAGGAAGGTCTGGAGAAGAGAGGCAAGCAAGAAATGGTTTATTTAGAGCCTTTGAAGAAAGAATTGGGATTATAATTTCTCTTATAAAGGGAGAATTTTCTGAAAAATCATGATATAATGGAATGGACTATAGATAAAGGATAGAGATTATGACATTAGTTTATCAATCAACGCGTGATGCGAATAATAGAGTAACTGCTAGCCAAGCTATTTTGCAAGGTTTGGCGACGGATGGTGGTCTGTTTACACCACTTACTTATCCAAAGGTGGATTTGGACTTTGACATATTAAAAGATGCTTCTTACCAAGAAGTGGCTAAATTAGTTTTATCAGCCTTTTTAGATGACTTTACGGCTGAGGAGTTGGACTACTGTATCAACAATGCCTACGATAGCAAGTTTGATACTCCAGCTATTGCGCCATTGGTGAAACTGGATGGGCAATACAACTTGGAATTGTTCCATGGTTCAACGATTGCCTTTAAGGATATGGCCTTGTCCATCTTGCCATACTTTATGACAACAGCGGCTAAAAAGCATGGTTTGGAGAACAAGATTGTCATTTTGACAGCGACATCTGGTGATACTGGGAAAGCTGCTATGGCAGGTTTTGCAGATGTCCCTGGTACTGAGATTATCGTCTTTTATCCAAAGGATGGTGTCAGTAAGGTACAAGAGTTGCAAATGACTACTCAGACTGGTGACAATACTCATGTTATTGCTATTGATGGTAACTTTGACGATGCGCAAACAAATGTGAAGCACATGTTCAACGATGTAGCTCTTCGTGAAAAATTGGCAGCGAACAAGTTGCAATTTTCATCAGCTAACTCTATGAACATTGGTCGTTTGGTACCACAGGTTGTTTATTATGTCTATGCCTATGCGCAGTTGGTCAAGACTGGTGAAATTGTGGCTGGTGAAAAAGTCAACTTCACGGTACCAACAGGAAACTTTGGAAATATTTTGGCTGCCTTTTATGCTAAACAAATCGGTCTTCCAGTTGGCAAATTGATCTGTGCTTCAAATGACAATAATGTTTTAACTGACTTCTTTAAAACTCGTGTTTACGACAAGAAACGTGAGTTTAAGGTGACGACTAGCCCATCTATGGATATCTTAGTATCTTCAAACTTGGAGCGTTTGATTTTCCATCTTTTGGGGAATGATGCAGTTAAGACAGCTGAACTCATGAATGCCTTGAGTACACAAGGACAATATGAATTGACAGACTTTGATGCAGCGATTCTGGAGCTCTTCGCAGCTGAATATGCGACTGAGGAAGAAACTGCTGCAGAAATTAAACGTGTTTATCAAACAGATGCCTATATCGAGGACCCTCATACGGCGGTTGCCTCAGCTGTTTATAGAAAATACCAAGCGGCTACTGGCGATGCGACTAAGACAGTGATTGCTTCAACAGCTAGTCCATACAAGTTTCCAGTGGTTGCCGTAGAAGCTGTAACAGGAAAAGCAGGCTTGACAGACTTTGAAGCCTTGGCTCAATTACATGACATTTCAGGAGTGGCAGTGCCACCAGCGGTTGATGGCCTTGAAACAGCTCCAGTTCGTCATAAAACAACAGTGGCAGCTGCTGACATGCAAGCTGCGGTGGAGGCTTATCTAGGACTTTAAGACAGAGGGAGTAAACTCGGTTGGGAAACCAACTGAGTTTCTTTTCATCAGGAGGAAGGATTGTTTAAGAAAAATAGAGACATTCTTAATATTGCATTGCCAGCTATGGGTGAAAACTTTTTGCAGATGCTCATGGGAATGGTGGACAGTTACTTGGTCGCTCACTTGGGCTTAATCGCTATTTCGGGTGTTTCAGTTGCTGGCAATATTATCACCATTTACCAGGCGATTTTTATCGCTCTGGGAGCTGCTATTTCCAGCGTTATTTCAAAAAGTTTGGGGCAGAAAGATCAGTCCAAGCTAGCTTATCATGTGACTGAAGCGCTGAAGATTACCTTACTACTAAGTTTGCTTTTAGGGGCCTTATCCATCTTTTCTGGGCAAGAGATGATAGGGCTCTTGGGAACTGAGCAGGATGTGGCCGAGAGTGGTGGACTCTACCTATCTTTGGTGGGTGGATCGATTGTTCTCTTGGGTTTGATGACGAGTATAGGTGCCTTGATTCGTGCAACGCATAATCCGCGTCTACCTCTCTATGTTAGTCTTTTATCCAATGCCTTGAATATTCTTTTTTCAAGTCTAGCTATTTTTGTCCTTGATATGGGCATAGCGGGTGTTGCTTGGGGGACTATCTTGTCTCGCTTAGTCGGTCTTGTGATTTTGTGGTCGCAATTAAAGCTGCCTTTTGAGAAACCGACTTTTGGTTTAGATAAGGAACTATTGACTTTGGCTTTGCCAGCGGCAGGAGAACGTCTCATGATGCGAGCTGGAGATGTAGTGATCATTGCCTTGGTTGTTTCTTTTGGGACGGAGGCAGTAGCGGGGAATGCAGTCGGAGAAGTCTTGACCCAGTTTAACTATATGCCTGCCTTTGGCGTCGCTACGGCGACGGTCATGCAGGTAGCTCGAGCAGTTGGAGAGGATAACTGGGAAAGAGTAGATGATTTGAGCAAGCAAACCTTTTGGCTTTCCCTGCTTCTCATGTTGCCCTTAACTTTCAGTATCTATGCCTTGGGGACACCATTGACTCATCTCTATACGACCGACCCTATAGCAGTCGAAGCGAGCGTTTTGGTGGCACTGTTCTCACTACTAGGGACTCCCATGGCAACAGGGACAGTTATATATACGGCAGTTTGGCAGGGTTTGGGCAATGCTCGCCTCCCCTTTTATGCTACAAGTATCGGGATGTGGTGTATCCGCATTGGCACAGGTTATCTGATGGGTATTGTTCTTGGTTGGGGCTTACCTGGTATTTGGACAGGGACTCTCTTGGATAATGGTTTTCGCTGGTTATTTCTACGTTACCGTTACCAGCGTTATATGAGCTTGAAAGGATAGGAAATGCAAAAAACAGCATTTATTTGGGATTTAGACGGGACTTTATTGGACTCTTACGAAGCGATTTTGTCAGGGATTGAAGAGACCTTTGCTCAATTTTCTATTCCTTATGATAAGGAAAAAGTGAGAGAGTTTATCCTCAGGTACTCTGTGCAGGATTTGCTGGAGCAGGTGGCAGAAGAGAGAAACCTAGATGCGGAAGTGCTCAATCAGGTACGTGCCCAGAGCCTGGCTGAGAAGAATGCTCAGGTAGTTTTGATGCCAGGTGCGCGTGAAGTGCTAGCTTGGGCAGACCAAGCAGGGATTCAGCAGTTTATCTATACTCATAAGGGGGGCAATGCTCTTACCATTTTAAGAGACTTGGGGTTGGAATGCTATTTTACAGAGATTTTAACCAGTCAGAGTGGCTTTGCGCGCAAGCCTAATCCAGAAGCGGCTAACTATCTGCTAGACAAGTATCAGTTGGATCCTGATAACACCTATTATATAGGGGACCGGACTTTGGATGTGGAATTTGCCCAGAATAGCGGCCTTCAAAGCATCAATTTTTTAGAGTCGTCTTATGCAGGGAATCAGAGGATTCAAGCACTGGCAAAAATTCCTCGTATTTTTGAGGATTAGGGGCGAGAAGATTGTGTCAATTTTATGACAGAAACCTAACAAACTATTTCAAGTAATCGAGTTTGTTACAAGGAATAGACAGTTCTGTTAAATAGGCCCGAGAGGGCTTTTTTTCTGCTTTTTTTGTGTTATGATAGACAGGTACTCATTTGAAAGGAATATGAACGAATGAAGAAAAGAATTATTTTAGCCTCAACAGTAGCCTTGTCTCTTGCTCCCGCATTAGGAGCTAAAGCTCAAGAAATCTCTTGGACAGCACGTAGCGTTGAGCAAATCCGAAATGATGTGACGAAAAACGAGAACAAAAACAGCTATACAGTTCAGTATGGTGATACCCTGAGCACGATTGCAGAAGCTTTGGGAGTAGATGTGACCGTTCTTGCTAATTTGAACAAAATTACTAATATGGACTTGATTTTCCCAGATACTGTCCTCACTACAACTGTCAATGAGGAAGAAGAGGTAACGGAAGTTGAAATCCAAGCTCCTCAAGCAGATGCTAGTGAAGAAGTGACGACTGCGACAGCTGATTTGACGACAAATCAAGTGACAGTTGATGAACAAACAGTTCAAGTAGAAGACCTTTCTCAACCAATTGAGGAAGCTCCAACTGCAACAGAGACTGAAAAACCAGCAGAAGTAGCGCCAAGTTCAGAAGTTCCTGAGACAGCGACAGTTACTGAAGAGACACCATCTACAGAAACACCTGTAGCTGAAGAAACAGCTGAAACGACTTCAGCGGAAGCACCAGTAGCAGAAACAACTCGCCCAGTTGAAGAAGCTCCACAAGCAGCGACTCCAGCTACCGAAGAAACGGCAGCAACAACTCCAGCAGAAGCCCCAGTAGCAGCTGCTCCAGCAACTGAAACGCCTGCTGATACAACAGGAACAAGTGCAACAGAAGAAACAGCAGCATCAACAGCAACTTCTGACACTGCAACTTCGACTTATCAAGCAGAGCAAAGCCAAACTCCTTCAAGAACTTATTCAGCTCCAGCTGCTCCTGACTATGCAGGACTTGCTGTAGCTAAGTCTGAGAATGCAGGTCTTCAACCACAAACAGCAGCCTTTAAAGAAGAAGTAGCCAACTTGTTTGGGATTACATCCTTTAGTGGCTACCGTCCTGGTGACAGTGGGGACCATGGTAAAGGTTTGGCCATCGACTTCATGGTTCCAGTGAGTTCAGCACTCGGGGATCAAATTGCAGAATATGCAGTCAAAAATATGGCTAGCCGTGGTATCAACTACATCATCTGGAAACAACGTTTCTACGCTCCATATGATAGTAAATATGGACCAGCCTACACGTGGAATCCAATGCCAGACCGTGGCAGCGTAACCGAAAACCACTATGACCACGTTCACGTTTCAATGAACTAATCATTAAAATGGAAGTTGGGAACTGATTGAGTTCTCGCTTCTTTTTTGTGTGTCATTCCTTCAGGGTAAACAAGAAGATTATTCTGAAGCAAGGTGGGCCCACTATTTTGACTCTGCTGAGTATGTTACTTTTGAAATAAGAAAACCAGCGTCCTGAACGATGCTGGTTTTTGTATGCTCTTATCCATTTCGACGTTTACGGGCTAGTAGGGCTCTGTAAAAGAAGATATGATTGTTTTGGATATAGGGAAGGATTGAAAAACTAGCAATTCCAAAAGTAATCCAATTGAGGAAGTACCAAGGAAGTAGTTGTAAATCGAGGACAAAGCGTTGAAATTTGTAACCTTTCACCAAGAAACGACTGGTTTTCAGGATTTGACTGGGTTTAGCCTGCCCTAAATCTAGAGTGTCGCAGAGGAGGAATTCTACCTGCGAGTAGGCGTAATGTTGCGGGATATAGAGGGCATTTCCTACAATCATCAAGATGAGGCTCGCAAAAAAGTAGAGCCCAAAGGTCATAAGGAATTGCTCGTTTTCAATAGATGAGAGGTCTAGTTTTGGAAACTCAGGATGTAGGGCAACAAATCTTCTAGCCAAGAGATTGCTATAAAAGAGGAAATAAATGCCTACTAAGTTTGGAATGCTCCATAAAAAGAGGTAGAAACGTTTGAGGAGCAGAGTTAGGAAGGTTTGCGAGAAGCGCTCTTCAGCAAAGAGGGCCAGGCTTGATTTTACTGAGAGTTCCGTATCAGGATCCTTGAGGAGTCGGAGTGTCGCAAAGGCAGCACCTACTAGAAAAATCGTGCTCATAAAAGAAACTACTAGCGGGAAGAGATAGGCTTGGAGAACTTGTGCCAGCATGCTGAAAAAGGATTGCTCTAAAACACTTTCTTGGAGACGAGCCAAGGGGTTGAGAAAGCCTGACAAGATGACCAGCATACTAGGAAGGAGATAGACCAGAAGGAGGCGGGGATTTTCAGCCTGAAATTGCCTAGCCTGCAGACGAATAGTTTTTAAATCAATTTTTGGGTATTTCATTCTCTCATTATACCATAGTTCGTGACAGTTCCTGGTTTTTTTGATAAAATCATACAGTATGCCTTTGGGCACAAAGTATGAACTGGGACTGTTTTTCCCAGCTTCGGAGGTAGAAAATGTCAGATTCACCAATCAAATACCGTTTGATTAAGAAAGAAAAACACACGGGAGCTCGTCTGGGAGAAATTATCACCCCGCACGGTACCTTTCCAACGCCTATGTTTATGCCAGTTGGGACTCAAGCTACTGTCAAGACCCAGTCGCCAGAGGAGTTGAAGGAGATGGGTTCAGGGATTATCCTCTCTAATACTTATCATCTCTGGCTTCGTCCTGGAGATGAACTCATCGCACGCGCAGGTGGTCTCCACAAATTTATGAACTGGGACCAACCAATTTTGACGGATAGTGGTGGTTTCCAGGTTTATTCCCTAGCTGATAGCCGAAATATCACCGAAGAAGGAGTAACCTTTAAAAACCATCTCAATGGTTCCAAGATGTTCCTATCGCCAGAAAAGGCCATCTCTATTCAGAATAATCTAGGCTCCGACATCATGATGTCCTTTGACGAATGTCCTCAATTTTATCAACCTTATGACTACGTTAAGAAATCAATCGAGCGTACTAGCCGTTGGGCTGAGCGTGGTTTGAAGGCTCACCGTCGCCCACATGATCAAGGTTTGTTTGGAATTGTGCAGGGGGCAGGCTTTGAAGACCTTCGTCGTCAGTCAGCTCATGACCTTGTCAGCATGGATTTCCCAGGCTACTCTATCGGTGGTTTGGCAGTAGGAGAAACCCACGAAGAGATGAATGCAGTCTTGGACTTCACAACCCAACTTCTTCCTGAAAACAAACCTCGCTATTTGATGGGTGTCGGAGCGCCAGACAGCTTGATCGATGGGGTCATTCGTGGTGTGGATATGTTTGACTGTGTCTTGCCAACTCGTATCGCTCGTAATGGAACTTGTATGACCAGCCAAGGTCGTTTGGTTGTCAAGAATGCCCAATTCGCTGAAGATTTTACGCCACTGGATCCTGAGTGTGATTGCTACACATGTAAGAACTACACACGCGCCTACCTTCGTCACTTGCTCAAGGCTGATGAAACCTTCGGTATCCGCTTGACTAGCTACCATAATCTTTACTTCTTGCTCAATCTGATGAAGCAAGTACGTCAAGCCATCATGGATGACAACCTCTTGGAATTCCGTGAGTATTTTGTAGAAAAATATGGTTACAACAAGTCAGGGCGCAATTTCTAAAGTGTAAAAATAGAATGCCAAAATCCTAAGTTTTCTCTTAGGATTTTTCCTATTTTTTTGATAGAATAGGGAGTATAATGGAATGGAAATTAGGTGGTGTTTTGCTTCCTAATTTAATGGAGAATAGACTCGTATGCGTATTAAATGGTTTTCCTTGATTAGGATTACAGGTTTACTTTTGGTGCTTTTGTACCACTTCTTTCAAACAATCTTTCCTGGAGGATTCTTTGGGGTAGATGTCTTTTTCACTTTTTCAGGATTTTTGATCACCTCCCTCCTTTTAGAAGAATTTGGGAAGGCACGCCAGATTGACTTACTGGGCTTTTTTAAGAGACGGTTTTACCGCATCGTGCCACCTGTGGTGCTGATGATTTTGGTGACCATGCCTTTTACTTTCTTGGTTCGTCAAGACTATGTTGCTGGAATTGGTGGCCAGATAGCTGGAGTTCTCGGTTTTATGACCAACTTCTACGAAATGTTAACAGGGGGAAGTTATGAATCCCAGTTCATTCCGCATCTCTTTGTTCACAACTGGAGTCTAGCTGTTGAGGTTCACTACTATATCCTTTGGGGCTTAGCGGTTTGGTTCTTATCGAAACGTTCAAAATCTAGTAGTCAATTGAGAGGGATGGTCTTTCTCCTTTCTGCTGGAGCTTTTATCATTAGCTTTTTCTCCATGTTTATTGGTAGTCTAATGGCGAGTTCCTATTCATCTGTCTACTTTTCAAGTTTGACCCATGTCTATCCCTTCTTTTTAGGAAGCATTTTGGCGACAGTTGTGGGGGTTCGTCAGACGAGCGATTTAGTCAAGCAGTTTGACCGGATGTGGGATCTTCGTCAGAATCTACTGGTATTTGCTACGGGGCTTTTGGTGTTAGTGCTCTTGACCTTCTTTGTCAAGTTCACCTACCTGTTTGCGTACTTATTTGGCTTCTTGCTAGCAAGTTTAGCGGCAGTGACCATGATTTTTGCTGCGCGTGTCTTGCATGAGAAAACACCTGAGATACAAGAACCTCGGATAATCACATTTTTAGCGGATACCAGCTACGCGGTTTATCTCTTCCACTGGCCTTTTTATATTATCTTTTCTCAGTTGATGATTAATCTGCCTGCTGTTATTCTGACAATCATCTTTTCTTATTTCTTTGCTATCCTATCCTTCTATATTATTGAGCCATTGATTGCTGGTAAATCCAATCCTTTAATACGGAAGATTAGTCGATTGCCTCATATTAAACCAATTAGTGCTGGTGCTGCTGGCATTCTTACCTTGCTTACCTTGATTATCATAGCTGTGGCTCCTCAAGTTGGAGCTTTTGAGACAGACTTGATGGTCAATGGTTTCAAACAAGCCCAGACCAATATAGGGCAAACAAAGACTCTTGCTGAACAAGCTGAACTGAGTCGTCTAGGAATTTCTGATGGAACAAGCCTAATAGGAGATTCGGTAGCCTTGCGTGCCAATACAGCCTTACAAGAGGCACTCCCTGAAGCGAATATCAATGCCCAAGTTAGTCGAACGACCAAGCAAGCCAATGACATTATGCTCAATAACAGTCAGAACAAGGCGCTGCTAAAAACAGTTGTCATTGCAACGGGAGTCAACAATCCTGAAGGTTACAAGAATGATTTGGACAGCATCGTGAACAATCTACCGAAAGGACACCATCTGATACTGGTGACGCCTTATGAGGGAGACAAGAGCAAGGACACTTACACATCAGTGGAGCAGTATGCGGCTTATGCGCGGGAATTAGCTGAAAAGAATCCTTACGTGAGCATCGCTGACTGGAATAAGGTTGCTAAGGAGCACCCTGAAATCTGGGCTGGAACCGACCAAGTCCACTTTGGGAATGATAGCAACATGATTGAAGAAGGTGCTAAGCTATACGCAGAAACGATCGCAGCTGCTGTTAAGGCTGCTCAAGAACTGCCTGTAAAATCAAAATAAGATCAAAGAGTTGGAGAAATTCAGCTCTTTTAAAATATCTCCAGAAAATAGGTCTATACCATTTACAAATGAAAAAGAAAGGTTTATAATGTAATTGACATAATAAATTCTAGAATCAATCTATCAAGGAGGTTATCATTATGCCTAATTATATTAAAGCGGATCAGTTTTTCTACCCACACGGAGTTCGTCGTGGCGGTTACTTGGAACTTGTGGATGGCAAGTTTGGCAAACATGTAGAACAGATTCCTGAGGGAGCTGAAGTGATTGACTATACCGGTTATAGCATTGCCCCAGGACTTGTGGATACCCATATTCATGGATTTGGTGGTGTAGATGTCATGGACAATAACATCGAAGGAACCCTTCATACCATGAGTGAAGGATTGCTTAGCACGGGTGTTACCAGCTTCTTGCCAACGACGTTGACTTCCTCTTACGAGCAGTTGCTTGCGGTAACTGAAAATATCGGTGCTCGTTACCAGGAAGCAAGTGGAGCCAAGATTCGTGGAATCTATTTTGAAGGCCCTTATTTCACAGAGAAATACAAGGGAGCTCAAAACCCTGCCTATATGAAGGACCCTCGTATGGATGAGTTTCGTGCTTGGCAAAAAGCAGCCAATGGTTTGCTTAATAAAATTGCCCTTGCGCCAGAACGTGAAGGTGTAGAAGACTTTGTTCGTACAATTACGGGTGAAGGAGTGACTGTTGCTCTTGGACACTCCAATGCGACTTTTGATGAAGCTAAAAAAGCAGTGGATGCTGGAGCAAGCGTTTGGGTACATGCCTACAATGGGATGCGTGGGTTGACTCACCGTGAACTCGGTATGGTGGGAGCCATGTATGAATTGCCACATACTTACGCAGAATTGATTTGTGACGGTCACCATGTAGATCCAAAGGCCTGTGATATTTTGCTCAAACAAAAAGGAATTGAAAATATTGCCCTTATCACAGACTGTATGACAGCTGGTGGCTTGGAAGACGGTGACTACATGTTAGGAGAATTCCCGGTAGTAGTTGCTAATGGAACTGCTCGCCTCAAATCGACAGGCAATTTGGCAGGTTCTATCCTCAAACTCAAAGATGGTTTGAAAAATGTGGTCGAATGGGGCATTGCGAATCCGCATGAAGCAGTCATGATGGCCAGTCTCAACCCAGCAAAATCTGTTCACATCGATGATGTCTGTGGTCAAATCCGTGAAGGCTACGACGCTGACTTTATCGTACTGGATAAAGATTTGGAATTGGTAGCAACCTACCTAGATGGTGTGAAACGTTATCAAGCCTAAAAAGATAAAAATAGGGGTCAATAAAGGACTCCTATTTTTATGATAGGCTGAAAAGGTATTTAAAGAAGTCTTCCTGATGGGAAAGGCAAGCAAAATCCTTTCATTGTTCTAGAAAATTCGTTATAATATACGGTACAAAGGAAGTAGTGAAAATGTATCGTGTTATAGAAATGTATGGGGATTTTGAACCGTGGTGGTTCATAGAAGGTTGGGAAGAAGATGTCATCATGAGTCAATCTTTTGACAAGTACTATGATGCTCTAAAATATTATAAATCATGCTGGTTTGAGCTGGAAAAGAAGAATCCTCTTTATAAGAGTCGGAGTGATTTGATGACTATTTTTTGGGATCCTGCTGATCAGCGCTGGTGTGATGAGTGTGATGAGTATTTGCAACAGTACCATTCTTTGGCACTTTTGCAGGATGAGCAAGTCATCCCCGATGAAAAGCTACGTCCAGGCTACGAAAAACAAACAGGTCAAGAAAAACACCGTTCTTGCCGTATGAAATGGAGATAAAAAAGTAACTTTTTAAGTTGCTTTTTTTATTTTTTTTTGCGAATAGTTAGATAAGGAGGGCGATATGGTACAAGAAATTGCACAGAAAATTATTGCTACTGCGAAAGAAAAGAAGGCCCAGGATATCTATTTTATCCCCAAGGAAAAGTCCTACGAGCTTCACATGCGGGTTGGAGACGAACGGTGTCTAGTTGACTCCTATGAGTTTGATGTTTTAGCTGCTGTGATTAGTCATTTTAAGTTTGTAGCGGGTATGAACGTAGGAGAGAAGAGACGTAGTCAGCTGGGCTCTTGCGACTATCAGCATGGGGAGAAGGTGTCTTCTCTGCGTTTGTCTACCGTGGGAGATTATCGGGGGCATGAGAGTTTGGTTATTCGTTTGTTGCACGATGAGGAACAGGACCTGCATTTCTGGTTTCAGGATATGAACGAACTGGGTGAGCAGTACAGGCAACGGGGGCTCTATCTATTTGCAGGTCCAGTTGGAAGTGGCAAGACGACCTTGATGCACGAATTAGCCAAGTCTCTGTTTAAAGGACAGCAGGTTATGTCCATTGAAGATCCTGTCGAGATCAAGCAGGACGACATGCTCCAGTTGCAGTTGAATGAGGCGATTGGATTGACCTATGAAAATCTGATCAAACTGTCTCTTCGGCATCGTCCTGACCTCTTGATTATTGGTGAAATTCGTGACAGCGAGACAGCGCGTGCAGTGGTCAGAGCCAGTTTGACAGGGGCGACAGTTTTTTCAACCATTCATGCCAAGAGTATCCGAGGTGTTTATGAACGCCTTCTGGAGTTGGGTGTGACGGAGGAGGAACTAGCAGTTGTCCTGCAAGGAGTCTGCTACCAGAGATTAATTGGGGGAGGAGGAATCGTTGACTTTGCAAACAAAGACTATCAAGAACACCAGCCAACTAGCTGGAATGAGCAGATTGATCAGCTTCTTAAAGCTGGACATATCACAAGTCTTCAGGCTGAAACGGAAAAAATTAGCTACAGCTAAGCAGAAGAAAATCATCACCTTGTTTAACAACCTCTTCTCCAGTGGCTTTCATTTGGTGGAAATTACTTCTTTCTTGGGCAGAAGTGCCCTGCTGGAAAAGGACTATGTAGCCCAGATGCACCAAGGCTTGTCTCAGGGGAAATCCTTCTCAGAAATGATGGAAAGTTTGGGGTTTTCAAGTGTTATTGTGACTCAATTATCTCTAGCTGAAGTTCATGGAAATCTCCATCTGAGTCTAGGGAAGATAGAAGAATATCTGGATAATTTGTCCAAGGTCAAGAAGAAGTTAATTGAAGTAGCGACTTATCCCCTGATTTTGCTGGGATTTCTCCTGCTAATCATGCTGGGGCTCAGGAATTATTTGCTCCCTCAACTGGACAGTAGCAATATCGCCACTCAAATCATCGGCAATCTGCCACAAATATTTCTGGGACTAGTGCTGGTTTGCGCTCTGTCTCTAATTTTAGCCCTCACTTTCTACAAAAGAAGTTCCAAGATGCGGGTCTTCTCAATGTTAGCACGGATTCCCTTTCTAGGAATCTTTGTCCAGACCTATCTGACGGCTTATTACGCGCGTGAATGGGGCAATATGATTTCACAGGGGATGGAGCTGACGCAGATTTTTCAGATCATGCAGGAACAAGGCTCCCAGCTCTTTAAAGAAATTGGTCAAGATCTGGCTCAAGCCCTGCAAAATGGCCGCGAATTTTCTCAAACCATAGCGACCTATCCTTTCTTTAAAAAGGAGTTGAGTCTCATCATCGAGTATGGGGAAGTCAAGTCCAAGCTTGGGAGCGAGTTGGAAATCTATGCTGAAAAAACTTGGGAAGCCTTTTTTACCCGAGTCAACCGCACCATGAACTTAGTACAGCCACTGGTTTTTATCTTTGTGGCCCTGATTATCGTTTTACTTTATGCGGCAATGCTTATGCCCATGTATCAAAATATGGAGGTAAATTTTTAAAATGAAAAAACTCATGACAAATTTAAAAAAAGCCAAGGTTAAAGCTTTCACTTTGGTAGAAATGTTAGTCGTCTTGCTTATCATCAGCGTACTCCTCTTGCTCTTTGTGCCCAATTTGACCAAGCAAAAGGATGCCGTAGATGATAAAGGAAAAGCTGCTGTTGTCAAGGTTGTGGAAAGCCAGGCAGAACTCTATCGTTTGGACAAAAATGATGACGCCAGCCTCAGCAAATTACAAGCGGACGGTCGTATCACAGCTGAGCAAGCCAAAGCTTATAAAGACTACCATGCAAAACAAAAAACAAGTCAAACTGTTGCAGATTAAGGCCTTTACTATGCTGGAAAGTCTCTTAGTTTTGGGACTTGTGAGTGTCCTTGCTTTGGGCTTGTCTGGTTCTGTTCAATCCAGTTTTGCAGCGGTAGAAGAGCAGATTTTCTTTATGGAGTTTGAAGAACTCTACCGGGAAACGCAAAAACGCAGTGTAGCCAGTCAGCAAAAGACCAGTCTGAACTTAGATGGACAGACGATCAGCAATGGCAGTCAAAACTTGACCGTTCCTAAAGGAATTCAGGCACCCTCAGGACAAAGCATTATATTTGACCGAGCTGGAGGCAATTCGTCCCTGGCTAAGGTTGAATTTCAAACCAGCAAAGGAGCGATTCGCTATCAATTATATCTAGGAAATGGAAAAATTAAACGCATTAAGGAAACAAAAAATTAGGGCAGTAATCTTACTAGAAGCAGTAGTAGCTTTGGCTGTGTTTGCCAGCATTGCGACCCTCCTCTTGAGACAAATCCAACAAAATCGACGGTTAGAGGCAGAAATCTTGCAAAAGGAAGAAGTCTTGCGTGTGGCGAAGATGGCTCTGCAGACAGGTCAAAATCAGGTAAACATAAACGGAGTGGAGGTTCAGGTGTTTGCTAGTGAAAAGGGATTGGAGGTCTACCATGGTTCAGAGAAGTTGCTCGACCTTAAAGAGCAGTAAGGTAAGAGCGTTCACTCTTTTAGAATCTCTGATTGCCCTTATCGTCATTAGCGGAGGTTTGCTACTTTTTCAAGCTATGAGTCAGCTCCTCATTTCAGAAGTTCGTTACCAGCAGCAAAGCGAGCAAAAAGAGTGGCTCTTGTTTGTGGATCAACTGGAGGCAGAGTTAGAGCGTTCGCAGTTTGAAAAGGTAGAAGGCAATCGCCTCTACATGAAACAGGATGGTAAGGATATCTCTATAGGGAAATCTAAATCGGATGATTTTCGGAAGACCGATGCCAGCGGACGGGGCTACCAACCTATGGTTTATGGACTTAAATCAGCTCAAATTACAGAGGGAAATCAACTGGTTCGCTTCCGTTTCCAGTTTCAAAAAGGCTTAGAAAGGGAGTTCATCTATCGTGTGGAAAAAGCAAAAAGTTAAGGCAGGCGTTCTCTTATATGCAGTCACCATGGCAGCCATTTTTAGCCTTTTGTTGCAGTTTTATTTGAATCGGCAAGTCGCCCATCACAAAGACTTTGCCCTAAACAAAGAAAAGTTGGCAGCTTTTGCTATGGCCAAGCGAAGTAAAGATAAGGTTGAACAAGAAAGTGGAGAACGAGTCTTTAACTTAGGAAAAGTCAGGTATCACAATACGAAAACAGGTTTTGCAACAAGTGTTCGTATGAATAAGGGCAACTATGAATTTCTCTTTCCTCAGATGAAAACCCAAGAAAAGAGAACAGCTAAAAAGGAAGAGGTAGCGACTGATTCAAGCAATCAAGCAGGGAAGAAAAAATCAGAAGAAAAGTCTGAAAAGAAAGACAAATCCTAGTCAATTCAACTTCTTTGTGCTAAACTAAAAGCATGAAACATGATTTTAATCACAAAGCAGAAACTTTTGATTCGCCCAAAAATATCTTTCTTGCAAATTTGGTTTGTCAAGCAGTTGAAAAACAGATCGCTCTTCTATCAGACAAAGAAATTCTGGATTTCGGTGGTGGGACAGGTCTATTAGCTTTGCCCCTAGCCAAGCAGGCCAAGTCGGTTACCCTTGTAGATATCTCGGAGAAAATGCTGGAGCAAGCCCGTTTGAAAGCAGAGCAACAAGACATCAAGAATATCCAGTTTTTGGAGCAGGATTTACTGGCAAATCCCTTGGAACAGCAATTTGACCTGATTGTTGTCAGTCGGGTTCTTCATCATATGCCTGATCTAGATGCGACTCTTGCCATGTTTCACTATCATCTTAGGGAGAATGGACAAGTTTTCATTGCTGATTTTGTCAAGACAGATACCAACCACCATGGTTTTGATTTAGCTGAACTGGAAACCAAGCTCGCCCAGTTTGGTTTTTCGAGCATTGGTAGTCAGATTCTCTATAGTGCTGAAGGTCTTTTCCTCGGAAATTACGCAGAGCTCTTTTTAACTATAGCCCAAAAATCACTCGCTGACTAAAGCAGTGATTTTTTCTCTTCAGATGGAAAAAATAGGGGAATTTTGATAAGATAGGAATATGGATTTTGAAAAAATTGAACAAGCTTATACGTATTTACTAGAGAATGTCCAAGTCATCCAAAGTGATTTGGCGACCAACTTTTATGATGCCTTAGTAGAGCAAAACAGCATTTATCTAGATGGCGAGACTGAGCAAAAGCAGGTCAAGGAGAACAATCAAGCCCTTAAGCGCTTAGCACTTCGCAAGGAAGAGTGGCTCAAGACCTACCAGTTTCTCTTGATGAAGGCGGGACAAACGGAGCCTTTACAGGCCAATCACCAGTTTACGCCGGATGCCATTGCCCTCCTCTTGGTACTTATTGTGGAAGAGTTGCTGGATCAAGAGGAAATTAGCATCCTCGAAATAGGTTCTGGTATGGGGATTTTGGGGGCTACTTTCTTGACTTCTCTTGCTAAAAAAGTAGATTACTTGGGAATCGAAGTGGATGACTTGCTGATTGATTTGGCAGCCAGTATGGCAGATGTGATTGGTTTGCAGGCTGGTTTTGTCCAAGGAGATGCCGTTCGTCCGCAAATGCTTAAAGAAAGCGACGTGGTCATCAGCGACTTGCCTGTAGGCTATTACCCAGACGATGCCATCGCTTCTCGCTATCAAGTGGCTTCTAGTCAAGAGCATACCTATGCCCACCATTTGCTGATGGAACAAGGCTTCAAGTACCTTAAGTCAAATGGCTATGCTATTTTTCTAGCTCCGAGTGATTTATTGACCAGCCCTCAAAGTGACTCATTAAAAGGGTGGCTCAAAGACGAAGTGAGTCTGGCTGCTATCATCGCTCTGCCAGAGGATATTTTCTCAACTGCAAGCCAAGCTAAAAGTATTTTTGTCTTACAGAAGAAAAGAGACAAGGAAATAGAACCCTTTGTCTACCCTCTTACTAGCTTGCAAGATCCGTCAGTTTTGTTGACCTTTAAAGAAAATTTTCAAAATTGGAGCAAAGGTACTGAAATATAAAAGAGATTTTGTTATAATAGATGAAAACGCTTAAAAAGAGGTATCATCTTATGACAAAAACAATTGCAATCAATGCAGGAAGCTCAAGCTTGAAATGGCAACTATACCAAATGCCAGAAGAAACTGTATTGGCGAAAGGCTTGATTGAACGTATTGGCTTGAAGGATTCGATCTCAACAGTAAAATTTGACGGTCGTTCGGAGCAACAAATTCTTGATATTGAAGACCATACACAAGCCGTTAAAATTTTATTAGATGACTTGATTCGTTTTGACATTATCAAAGGGTACGACGAAATTACAGGTGTCGGCCACCGCGTCGTTGCAGGTGGTGAATATTTCAAGGAATCAACAGTTGTTGAGGGAGATGTGTTAGAAAAAGTTGAGGAATTGGGACTGTTGGCTCCTCTTCACAATCCAGCTAACGCAGCTGGAATTCGCGCATTTAAGGAATTGCTGCCAGATATTACCAGTGTTGTCGTATTTGATACCTCATTCCACACAACCATGCCAGAGAAGGCTTATCGCTACCCTCTACCAACTAAATACTACACAGACAACAAGGTTCGTAAATATGGTGCCCACGGGACAAGCCACCAGTTTGTCGCAGAAGAAGCAGCGAAACTTTTGGGCCGTCCTCTAGAAGATTTGAAATTGATTACCTGCCATATTGGTAACGGGGCTTCTATCACAGCTGTTAAGGGTGGGAAGTCTGTGGATACTTCTATGGGATTCACACCACTTGGAGGTGTGATGATGGGAACTCGTACAGGAGATATTGACCCTGCTATCATCCCTTATCTCATGCAATATACAGAGGATTTCAATACCCCTGAAGATATTAGTCGCGTTCTCAATCGTGAATCAGGGCTCATGGGAGTTTCTGGCCAGTCAAGCGATATGCGTGATGTGATTGCTGCCATGGAAGCAGGAGACCATGATGCAACTTTGGCTTATGAAATGTATGTTGATCGTATCCAAAAACATATCGGCCAATATCTTGCAGTCCTAAATGGAGCAGATGCGATTATCTTCACAGCAGGTATCGGTGAAAATGCTGCAAACGTACGTGAAGATGTCATCTCAGGTATCTCTTGGTTTGGTTGTGATGTGGATCCAGAAAAGAACGTCTTTGGTGTAACGGGAGATATCTCAACTGATGCGGCGAAAATCCGTGTCTTGGTTATTCCAACAGATGAAGAATTGGTGATTGCACGCGATGTTGAGCGCTTGAAAAAATAAGTAAATACACGTAAAATTTGATTGTAAAAAGAAGTTGGGAAAGAGATTTTCCAGCTTTTTTTATGTAGAAAATGTCTAAAACCTTGCTGTTATTGGCTTTTTCAAAAAATATGGTATAATAGTAGTAATTTAATAGATGGAGTTGAGTTTTGAAGAAAAGCTTTCGTGTAAAAAGAGAGAAAGATTTTAAGGCGATTTTCAAGGACGGAACAAGTTTTGCCAATCGAAAATTTGTTGTCTACCAATTGGAAAACCAGCAAAACCATTTTCGAGTAGGACTGTCCGTCAGCAAAAAGCTGGGGAATGCAGTTACCAGAAATCAAATCAAGAGACGAATCCGGCACATTCTACAAAGTGTAAAAGGGAGTTTAGTAGAGCATGTTGATTTTGTCGTGATTGCCCGAAAAGGGGTGGAAACCTTGGAATATGCAGAGATGGAGAAAAACCTACTCCACGTATTAAAGTTATCAAAGATTTACCAGGAAGGAAATGGGAGTGAAAAAGAAACTACAGTTGACTAGTTTGTTGGGCCTGTCCTTGTTTATCATGACAGCCTGTGCAACAAATGGTACAGCTAGCGATATAACAGCAGATTCGACAGACTTTTGGAGCAAATTCGTCTATTTTTTTGCTGAAATTATCCGCTTTTTGTCCTTTGATATTAGTATCGGAGTGGGGATTATTCTCTTCACGATTTTGATCCGGACGATTTTATTGCCGGTCTTTCAGACACAGATGGTTGCCTCTAGAAAAATGCAAGAGGCTCAACCGCGCATCAAGGCTTTGCGAGAGCAATACCCAGGTCGTGATATGGAAAGTAGAACCAAGCTAGACCAGGAGATGCGTAAGGTTTATAAAGAGTTAGGAATCAAACATTCATCCTCTCTCTGGCCAATTTTAATACAAATGCCGGTTCTCTTGGCGCTCTTTCAAGCCTTGAGTCGAGTAGACTTTTTGAAAACAGGTCACTTTTTATGGATTAATTTGGGAGGAGTAGATACAAGTTTTGTCCTTCCGATTTTGGCGGCAGTCTTTACCTTCTTGAGTAGCTGGTTATCGAATAAAGCTTTGTCCGAAAAAAGTGGAGCTACGACAGGGATGATGTATGGTATGCCTGTATTGATCTTTGTTTTTGCCATCTCCGCCCCAAGTGGTGTAGCCTTGTACTGGGCCGTATCCAATGCTTACCAAGTTCTGCAAACCTATTTTTTGAACAATCCTTTCAAGATTATTGCTGAAAGAGAAGCAGTGGCGCAAGCAGAAAAAGATTTAGAAGGCAAGAAGAGAAGAGCTTTGAAAAAAGCACAGAAAAAGAAAAAATAAGGAGGAATCTGGTAATGGTATTATTTACAGGTTCAACGGTTGAAGAAGCAATCCAAAAAGGATTGAAAGAATTAGACATTCCAAGAATGAAGGCCCACATCAAGGTCGTTTCAAAAGAGAAAAAAGGATTCTTAGGCTTGTTTGGTAAGAAGCCGGCTCAAGTTGATATCGAAGCGATTAGTGAAACGACAGTGATCAAAGCCAATCAGCAGGCCATTAAAGGGGTTCCAAAAGAAGTCAATGAAAAAAATGAACCCGTGAAAACAGTAAGTGAAGCAACTGTTGATTTGGGGCATGTAGTTGAAGCGATTAAGAAGATTGAAGAAGAAGGTCAAGGTGTTTCTGAAGAGGTCAAGGCTGAAATCCTGAAAAATGAAAAACATGCCAGCACGATTTTGGAAGAAACAGGTCATATTTCAATTTTAAATGATTTGGAACCAGAGGATACTGCCGAGGAAGTGGAATCTGCTCCAGAAAAAGAAACTGAAACGCAGGAAGCAACAAGCCAATCTTTGGAAGATTTAGGCTTGAAAGTAGAACCAAGTTATGACATCGAACAAGTGGCAACTGAAGTAGCTAACTACGTTCAAACCATTGTAGATGATATGGATGTTGAAGGGACGATTTCAAGTGACTACAATCGCCGCACCATCAATCTTCAAATTGACACGAATGAACCAGGCCGTATTATCGGCTATCACGGAAAAGTCTTGAAAGCTCTTCAACTATTGGCGCAAAATTACCTTTATAATCGCTATTCAAGAACTTTCTACATTACGATTAACGTCAATGATTATGTTGAACACCGTGCAGAAGTCTTGCAAACCTACGCTCAAAAATTAGCGAATCGCGTTTTGGAGGAAGGTCGTAGCCAGCAAACAGATCCAATGTCGAATAGCGAACGCAAGATTATCCATCGCATTATTTCACGCATGGATGGAGTGACCAGTTATTCTGAGGGTGATGAGCCAAATCGCTATGTTGTCGTAGATACAGAATAAACAAAATCAGGCTTGACCTGATTTTTTGCTAGAAAAAAGGAGAAAAGACCGATGATGGAAACCATCAGAAACTATCTATCTTACGCGGGGATCCAGTATCGTAATCCAGATAAGTCTGGAGATGAGCGAGAGAAGATGCTGGAATTGCGCCACAAAGGCCAGGAGGCTCGTAAGGCTTTTACAAATCTGGCCAAGGACTTCCAAGCAAGTCATCCAGAATGGCAACTTCAACAGACTAGTCAGTGGATGAATCAAGCGCAGCGCTTGCGACCGCATTTCTGGGCCTATCTACAGAGAGAGGGGCAGGTAACAGAACCCATGTTGGCGCTGCGTTTGTATGGGAAACCCTCAGATTTTGGGATTTCCTTAGAAGTCAGCTTCATTGAGCGCAAGAAAGATGAACAGACTTTAGACAAGCAAGCCAAGGTTTTAGAACTTCCAGTGGTAGAAGGAATTTATTATCTAGTCTACTCAAATGGGGAAAGTCATAAGGTGGAGGCTACTGAGGAGAACCGTCGCACTTTACGCGAGAAGGTACGCAATCAGGAAATCCGTAAAGTTTTGGTAAAGTCGGATGTTTCTTTTATTGAAAATCAAACATTAGCAGAGATTTTAGAAAAATTAGAAGAAACTTATACTCGCCTACTTCCTTACTATGAGGTGACGAGGAAGTAAAATTTCTCAAAAATATCATAAATCGTTCAGTCCAAGAGTGAACAGTCCGCTGTGTAATTCTTGGTCTTTTTGTTTGTGTTTTCAAAATATATAATAAAGTTACAAAAACAATTCAAATAAAGGAGAACAGTTATGGAAGTCATTTCAAGTGTTCTAAATTGGTTTTCTAGCAATATTTTGCAGAATCCCGCATTTTTCGTGGGTCTCTTGGTACTAATTGGGTATGCGCTTTTGAAAAAGCCAGCTCATGAAGTCTTTTCAGGATTTGTAAAAGCGACAGTTGGTTATATGTTGCTGAACGTTGGTGCGGGAGGCTTGGTTACCACTTTCCGTCCGATCTTGGCAGCGCTCAACTTTAAATTTCAAATTGGTGCGGCAGTTATCGACCCTTACTTTGGACTAGCAGCCGCAAATAACAAAATTGCAGCTGAGTTTCCTGATTTTGTCGGAACTGCAACAACAGCCCTTTTGATCGGTTTCGGGGTCAATATTCTGCTAGTGGCTTTCCGTAAACTCACCAAAGTGAGAACTCTCTTTATCACAGGGCATATCATGGTGCAACAAGCAGCAACTGTTTCTCTTATGGTTCTCTTCTTGGTTCCACAATTGCGCAATGCTTACGGTACAGCGGCTATCGGAATTATCTGTGGACTTTACTGGGCAATTAGCTCAAACATGACTGTTGAAGCAACTCAACGTTTGACTGGTGGGGGTGGCTTTGCGATTGGTCACCAACAACAATTTGCTATTTGGTTTGTAGATAAAATCGCAGGACGTTTTGGTAAGAAGGAAGAAAGTCTAGACAATATTAAATTGCCTAAATTCCTCTCTATCTTTCATGATACAGTAGTTGCCTCTGCGACCTTGATGCTGGTCTTCTTTGGTGCTATTCTCTTGATCTTGGGACCAGAAATCATGTCAAATAAAGAAGTAATCACTTCAGGAACCTTGTTCAATCCTGCTAAGCAAGACTTCTTCATGTATATTATCCAAACAGCCTTCACCTTCTCAGTTTACTTGTTTATCTTGATGCAAGGTGTCCGCATGTTCGTATCTGAGTTGACAAATGCCTTCCAAGGTATCTCAAGTAAGCTTTTGCCAGGTTCATTCCCAGCGGTGGACGTTGCAGCTTCTTATGGATTTGGCTCTCCAAACGCTGTTTTGTCAGGTTTTGCCTTTGGTTTGATTGGTCAATTGATTACAATCGTTCTACTCATCGTCTTCAAAAATCCTATCCTTATCATCACAGGATTTGTACCGGTATTCTTTGATAATGCAGCTATCGCCGTTTACGCTGATAAACGTGGTGGTTGGAAAGCGGCAGTTATCTTGTCCTTTATCTCAGGTGTACTTCAAGTTGCCCTTGGTGCTCTTTGCGTAGCCCTTCTCGACTTGGCGGCTTATGGTGGTTACCATGGAAATATCGACTTTGAATTCCCATGGCTTGGATTTGGCTACATCTTCAAATACCTTGGTATTATTGGTTATGTGCTTGTTTGCCTCTTCTTGCTTGTCATTCCTCAAATTCAATTTGCCAAAGCTAAAGATAAAGAAAAATACTATAACGGCGAAGTACAAGAAGAAGCTTAGAATTTAGAAAAGGAGAAATAAAATGGTTAAAGTATTAGCAGCATGTGGAAATGGTATGGGTTCATCAATGGTTATCAAGATGAAGGTGGAAAATGCGCTCCGCAAGCTAAACCAAACAGACTTTACAGTAAACTCATGCAGTGTCGGCGAAGCTAAAAGTTTGGCAGCTGGCTATGATATCGTTATCGCCTCTCTTCACCTGATCCAAGAATTGGAAGGGAGAACAAATGGGAAGTTAATTGGGCTTGACAACTTGATGGATGATAAAGAAATCACTGAAAAACTCAGTCAGGCACTATAGAAGGTTGGAGGGGGCTGGACAGAAACTGTGAAGACTGGGTTCTGTCCTAGTCCCTCTTTACATAAAGGAGGCAACTATGAATTTAAAACAGGCTTTGATTGAAAATAATTCAATTCGATTGGGACTTGAGGCGGCTGATTGGAAAGAAGCAGTTAAGTTAGCGGTGGAACCCTTGATTGAAAGTGGCGCAATTTTACCAGAGTACTATGATGCGATTATTGAGTCAACAGAAGAATATGGTCCCTACTATATTTTAATGCCAGGGATGGCTATGCCCCATGCTAGGCCAGAGGCAGGTGTTCAGCGGGATGCTTTTTCACTGATTACCTTGCAAAAATCAGTTGTTTTTTCAGATGGAAAAGAAGTATCCGTCTTACTAGCTTTGGCTGCGACAAGCTCAAAGATTCATACAAGTGTAGCGATTCCACAAATTATTGCCTTGTTTGAGTTGGAAGATTCCATTGCCCGCTTACAAGGATGCCAGAGCAAAGAAGAAGTTTTGGATATGATTGAAGAATCAAAAAATAGTCCATACCTCGAAGGCTTGGACTTGGAAAGCTAAAAAGGAGTAGGAAGATGACAAAAAGAATACCAAATTTACAAGTTGCACTAGACCATTCAGATTTGCAAGGCGCCATTAAGGCTGCTGTAGCTGTTGGTCATGAAGTGGATATCATCGAAGCTGGTACTGTTTGCCTACTTCAAGTAGGGAGCGAATTAGTAGAAGTCTTGCGTAGCCTTTTCCCAGATAAGATCATCGTTGCAGACACCAAGTGTGCGGATGCTGGTGGAACGGTTGCCAAGAATAATGCTGTACGTGGAGCGGACTGGATGACTTGTATCTGCTGTGCAACCATTCCGACTATGGAAGCTGCTCTTAAAGCCATCACAGCTGAACGTGGAGATAGAGGTGAAATCCAAATCGAACTTTATGGAGACTGGACTTTTGAACAGGCTCAACTCTGGCTTGATGCGGGAATTTCCCAAGCAATCTATCACCAATCTCGTGATGCCCTGCTTGCTGGGGAAACTTGGGGCGAAAAAGATCTAAACAAGGTCAAAAAATTGATTGATATGGGCTTCCGTGTGTCTGTTACGGGAGGACTGGATGTGGACACACTCAAACTCTTTGAAGGAGTGGATGTCTTTACCTTTATCGCAGGTCGCGGAATTACCGAGGCAGCAGATCCAGCAGGCGCAGCACGTGCCTTTAAGGACGAAATCAAACGAATTTGGGGGTAATCTATGGCACGTCCAATTGGAATCTATGAAAAAGCTACACCCAAGCATTTTACTTGGTTGGAACGCTTGAATTTTGCAAAAGAATTGAGCTTCGACTTTGTTGAAATGTCGATTGACGAGCGTGATGAACGTTTGGCTCGTCTTGATTGGAGCAAGGAAGAACGATTGGAAATCGTGAAAGCCATCTATGAAACAGGAATCCGAATTCCGTCCATCTGTTTTTCAGGTCATCGTCGCTATCCAATGGGTTCAAACGATCCAGTTCTAGAAGAAAAATCGCTGGAACTGATGAAAAAATGTATCGAACTAGCTCAGGATTTGGGAGTTCGTACGATTCAGTTAGCTGGTTATGACGTTTATTATGAGGAAAAGTCCCCTCAAACACGTGAACGTTTCATCAAAAACCTCAGACAAGCTTGTGTCTGGGCGGAGGAAGCTCAGGTCATCTTAGCTATTGAAATTATGGATGATCCTTTTATTAATAGCATTGAAAAGTACTTGGCTGTTGAAAAAGAGATTGATTCACCTTATCTTTTTGTTTATCCAGATATTGGTAATGTCTCAGCTTGGCATAATGACGTTTACAGTGAATTTTATATCGGGCACCATGCCCTTGCAGCCCTCCACCTCAAGGATACCTATCCCGTGACCGAAACTTCAAAAGGACAATTCCGAGATGTTCCTTTTGGAACTGGCTGCGTCAACTGGGAAGCAGCTTTTGATATTTTGAAAAAGACCAACTATAATGGTCCTTTCCTAATCGAGATGTGGTCCGAAAACTGTGAAACAGTAGAAGAAACCAAAGTGGCTATCAAAGAAGCACAAGATTTCCTCTACCCATTAATAAAGAAAGCGGGTTTGATGTAAGATGAATCAAGTAATCAATGATATGAGAAAGCGTGTCTGCGAAGCTAATCAATCTCTTCCTAAACACGGCTTGGTTAAATTCACATGGGGCAATGTCTCAGAAGTGAATCGTGAGCTAGGCGTGATTGTTATCAAGCCATCGGGAGTAGATTATGATAAATTGACTCCTGAAAACATGGTGGTGACAGATTTGGATGGGAAGGTACTTGAAGGTGATTTGAGACCATCTTCCGACCTACCAACTCACGTGGAATTATATAAAGCTTGGCCTACCATTGGTAGTGTGGTTCATACTCACTCGACAGAAGCAGTGGGTTGGGCACAGGCGGGACGTGATATTCCATTTTATGGGACCACACATGCCGACTATTTTTATGGACCAATTCCTTGTGCTCGTAGCTTGACTCAGGATGAAGTTGAAGTAGCGTATGAAAAGGATACAGGTTTGGTCATTCTGGAAGAATTTGAACGTCGCGGTCTCAATCCGGTTGAAGTACCAGGGATTGTCGTTCGCAACCACGGTCCATTCACATGGGGCAAGAACCCTGAAAATGCAGTTTACCATTCAGTGGTTCTCGAAGAAGTTTCCAAGATGAACCGTTTCACAGAGCAAATCAATCCAAGAGTTGAACCTGCACCACAGCACATATTGGAAAAACATTACCAAAGAAAGCATGGACCAAATGCCTACTATGGTCAAAAATAAAAAACGGGCAATTGAAAAGAGGCTTGGAGGTATCTAGGCCTCGCTTTTGCAATAAACCTGAAAAGCAAACGAGCCCAATGATAAATATTATCATTGAAATATTTTTATTAAAGTGCTATGATAGGGAGACTGTTTGATTGATTGGTCCCGAATAATAGGAGGATAAGATGGTATTAGATAAAACGAGTTGTGAGCTATTGATGTACCTCCTGGATCAAGAATCTCCCAAAACGATTATGACCATTTCCAAAGATTTGGGTCAATCAAGGAGAAAGGTCTATTATCACGTTGATAAAATTAATGATGCATTGGGCAATCCTGAACACCACCTTGTTAGCCTTCCTCGTATTGGTATCTACTTAACGGAGGAGCAGAGACTTGCTTGTCAGCAACTTTTATCCGAAGTTGACTCCTACGATTATGTGATGAGCGGGGAAGAACGCATGCAGATGATGTTATTTTGGATTGGAATTTCCAAAGAACGCATCACTGTCGAAAAACTGATGGAATTAACAGAAGTTTCGCGGAACACCGTTTTGAATGATCTCAATACCATCCGTTACCAGTTAAGCCTAGAACAGTATCAGGTAACCCTGCAAGTAAGTAAATCACAAGGTTATTATCTTAGCGCCCACCCCTTAAATAAAATTCAGCATCTTCAATCGCTCTTATACCATATCTTTATGGAAGGAAATAGAGCTTTTGTTACCATTCTTGAAGATAAGATAAAGGATAGATTCCAAGGAGAGTTGCTTTTGTCTAGACAAATGCATCAATTTCTCAAGGAGCAAGTCCCTCTGGTTGAACAGGATTTAGGGAAAAAAATAAATCATCATGAAGTGACCTTTATGTTGCGAGTGCTTCCTTATCTGCTTTTAAGTTGTGATAATATCACGCGTCATCAAGAAAAGCATCAGGATATTGATCAAGATTTTTCCTTGATTCGTAAGAGAATAGAGTACAGAGTATCTGAAAGGCTGAGTGAGCGCCTTTTTGAGACATTTGAAATTTCTTTATCGGAACTCGAAATTTCTCTGTTGGCCATTCTCCTTTTATCCTATAGAAAGGATAGAGACGTCCATGCGGAAAGCGAAGACTTTCACCAGCTGAAAGTCACTTTAGAGGAATTTATTTGGCATTTTGAATCACAAACCAAGATGGAAATCGAAAACAAGGAAGACTTGTTACGTAACCTGCTGATTCACTGTAAGGCTTTGTTGTTTAGAAAGACCTATGGCATCTTTTCTAAAAATCCTCTTACTAAGCAAATCCGTTCCAAGTACAGCGAGCTCTTTATCATCACCAAAAAATGTGCCGAGATTTTGGAGGAAGCCTGGCTTGTACGCTTGACGGACGATGAGATTGCTTATCTGACGATTCACGTTGGTGGATTTTTGAAATACACTCCATCCTCGCAGAATGCCACCAAAAAAATTTATCTGGTTTGTGACGAAGGAGTAGGGGTTTCTAAACTGTTGCTCAAACAATGTCGTTTCTATCTTCCCAACGAACAAATCGGGGCAGTTTTCACAACAGAACAGTTTAAAAGTGTTGAGGATATTGCCTTGGTGGATTTGGTGATTACAACAAATGATGAACTAGAGAGTCGCTTCCCTGTCTTAAAGGTCAATCCTATCTTGGAGGCAGAGGATATCTTGCGTATAGTTGATTATCTGAAAAACAAGGTTTTTCGAAAAGACGGCAGAAGTTTCAGCGAAAATTTATCAACCATTATTTCAACTTATATACCGGATAAGCGTGCCGCAACGAAACTGCAGCAGGAGATTCAAAGTCTGATAAATCAAGAATTACTTATCCAGTCCTTTTTTGAAGAGTTATAACATGACAGTCCAATGATGAACACAAACCTGTGTTTTTCTTGGTCTTTTTTAATTTTCGGGCGGGTGTTATACTAAGTATGAAATGAAAACTTGAACAAAAAATGGAGGATGTCATAATGCCAAACGTAAAAGAAATTACAAGAGAATCATGGATTCTAGCGACTTTCCCAGAATGGGGAACATGGCTCAACGAAGAAATTGAAGAAGAAGTCGTTCCTGAAGGCAATTTTGCTATGTGGTGGCTAGGCAACTGTGGAACTTGGATTAAGACACCTGGTGGTGCTAACGTTGTGATGGACCTTTGGTCAAATCGCGGAAAATCTACTAAAAAAGTTAAAGATATGGTCCGTGGGCACCAAATGGCTAACATGGCAGGTGTACGTAAATTGCAACCAAACTTGCGTGTTCAACCGATGGTCATTGACCCATTTGCAATCAATGAGTTAGACTACTACTTGGTTTCCCACTTCCATAGCGATCATATTGATCCTTATACAGCCGCAGCTATTTTGAATAATCCAAAATTGGAACATGTTAAATTCATCGGACCTTACCATTGCGGACTTATCTGGGAAGGCTGGGGAGTGCCAAAAGAACGCATTATTGTAGTTAAACCAGGTGACACCATTGAACTCAAAGACATGAAGATTCATGCTGTGGAATCTTTTGACCGTACTTGCTTGGTAACTTTGCCAGTCAACGGTGCTGATGAAACAGGTGGAGAATTGGCAGGTTTGACTGTTACTGATGAAGAGATGGCTCAAAAAGCTGTTAACTATATTTTTGAAACACCAGGTGGTACTATTTATCACGGTGCAGACTCTCACTTCTCAAACTACTTTGCGAAACACGGAAAAGACTTTAAGATTGATGTTGCTTTGAACAACTATGGTGAAAACCCAGTTGGTATCCAAGACAAGATGACTTCAATTGATCTTCTTCGTATGGCAGAAAATCTGCGTGCTAAAGTCATTATCCCAGTTCACTATGACATCTGGTCAAACTTTATGGCTTCAACCAATGAAATTTTAGAACTATGGAAGATGAGAAAAGACCGTTTGCAGTACAACTTCCATCCATTTATCTGTGAAGTAGGAGGTAAGTACACTTATCCTCAAGATCAGCACCTAGTAGAATACCATCACCCACGTGGATTTGATGATTGCTTCGAGCAAGATTCGAATATCCAATTCAAAGCTTTGCTATAAAAACTGTTCAAATGATGTAAATTATTATCTGGAGGTTATCCGTATGTTGCACTATACGGATAATTTTCATATAATAGTAAAATAGGATGTGTGATTTATTAATCACCTCAAAGAGAAAGGAAATTCTATGTCAAATCTATCTGTTAATGCAATTCGTTTTCTAGGTATTGACGCCATCAACAAAGCAAACTCAGGTCACCCAGGGGTGGTTATGGGGGCTGCTCCTATGGCCTATAGCCTCTTTACAAAGCAACTTCGTATCAATCCAGCTCAACCAAACTGGATCAACCGCGATCGCTTTATTCTTTCAGCAGGACACGGCTCTATGCTTCTTTATGCCCTTCTTCACCTTTCTGGTTTTGAAGATGTTAGCATGGATGAAGTCAAGAACTTCCGCCAATGGGGTTCAAAAACGCCAGGTCACCCAGAATTTGGTCATACAGCAGGGGTTGACGCGACAACTGGTCCTCTAGGTCAAGGGATTTCTACTGCTACTGGTTTTGCCCAAGCAGAACGTTTCCTTGCAGCCAAATATAACCGCGAAGGTTTCAATATCTTTGACCACTATACTTATGTGATCTGTGGAGACGGAGATTTGATGGAAGGTGTCTCAAGTGAGGCGGCTTCATATGCAGGCTTGCAAAAACTTGACAAGTTGGTGGTTCTTTATGATTCAAATGACATTAACTTGGATGGTGAGACAAAAGATTCCTTTACAGAAAGTGTTCGTGATCGCTACAATGCCTACGGCTGGCATACAGCCTTAGTTGAAGACGGAACAGACTTGGAAGCTATCCATGCGGCTATCGAAACAGCTAAAGCTTCAGGCAAACCATCTTTGATTGAAGTGAAGACTGTTATTGGATACGGTTCTCCAAACAAACAAGGAACCAATGCTGTACACGGTGCTCCTCTTGGAGCAGATGAAACTGCGGCTACTCGTCAAGCCCTTGGTTGGGACTATGAATCATTTGAAATCCCAGCTGAAGTTTATGCTGATTTCAAGGAAAATGTTGCAGACCGTGGCGCATCAGCTTATCAAGCTTGGACTAAATTAGTTGCTGATTATAAAGAAGCTCATCCAGAACTGGCTGCAGAAGTAGAAGCCATCATCGACGGCCGTGATCCAGTTGAGGTGACTCCAGCAGACTTCCCAACCTTAGAAAATGGATTTTCCCAAGCAACTCGTAACTCAAGTCAAGATGCTTTGAACGTTGTCGCTGCCAAGTTGCCAACTTTCCTAGGTGGATCAGCTGACCTCGCTCACTCAAACATGACTTACATCAAAACGGATGGACTTCAAGATGATGCTAATCGCTTGAACCGCAATATTCAGTTTGGTGTTCGTGAATTTGCAATGGGAACGATCTTGAACGGAATGGCCCTTCACGGTGGACTTCGTGTTTATGGTGGTACTTTCTTTGTCTTCTCTGACTATGTGAAAGCAGCTGTCCGCTTATCAGCATTGCAAGGACTTCCTGTGACTTATGTCTTTACCCACGATTCAATCGCAGTTGGTGAAGATGGTCCAACGCACGAACCAGTTGAACACTTAGCAGGTCTCCGTGCTATGCCAAATCTGAATGTTTTCCGCCCAGCAGATGCGCGTGAAACTCAAGCGGCTTGGTACCTTGCCGTGACAAGCGAAAAAACACCAACTGCCCTTGTATTGACACGTCAAAACTTGACTGTCGAAGAGGGAACAGACTTTGACAAAGTTGCGAAAGGTGCCTATGTTGTCTATGAAACTGCAGCAGACTTTGATACAATCTTGATTGCAACAGGTTCAGAGGTGAATTTGGCGGTCGTAGCTGCCAAAGAATTGGCTAGCCAAGGAGCAAAAGTCCGTGTAGTCAGCATGCCATCAACAGATGTCTTTGACGCACAAGATGCAGCATACAAGGAAGAAATCCTTCCAAATGCAGTTCGTCGCCGTGTTGCAGTCGAAATGGGAGCAACTCAAAACTGGTACAAGTATGTTGGTCTTGATGGTGCAGTTCTCGGTATTGATACCTTTGGAGCATCTGCCCCAGCACCAAAAGTCTTGGCAGAGTACGGATTTACTGTAGAAAATCTAGTCAAAGTCGTTCAAAACTTGAAATAATTGCAGAAATCAGAGTGAAAGCTCTGATTTTTTATAACCATAAAAACAAGGTACAACCTTGTAAAAGTAGCTGAAATTTGATATAGTAGTCCTATGTAAAATACAAAGGAGAATATAATGGAATCGCAATATACATTTTTAATCATGTTAGTAGCAATGATGGGCTTGATGTTCTTTATGCAACGTTCTCAAAAGAAACAAGCACAAAAGCGTATGGAAAGCTTGAACAAGCTTCAAAAAGGCTATGAAGTCATTACGATTGGTGGGCTTTACGGAACAGTGGATGAAGTAGATACTGAGAAAGGTACAATCGTACTGGATGTAGATGGCGTTTATTTGACCTTTGAATTGGCTGCTATCAAGACCGTTTTGCCACTCAAAGAAGCTGTGACACCAGAAGGAACAGTTGTTGACGAAGGCGGAGCAATCGAAGAATAAAACGGGATCTGTCACTCCCGTTTTTCTATGATATGAGAGGAAAAGGGATGAAAAAAATAGTATTTGTTTGCCTAGGAAATATCTGCCGAAGCCCCATGGCAGAGTTTGTGATGAAGTCCATGACGAGCGATTACCACGTCGAAAGCCGGGCGACGTCATCATGGGAACATGGCAATCCGATTCATAGGGGAACGCAAGGAATTTTCCAGCAATATCAGATCCCGTATGACAAAGATAAAACATCGCTTCAGATTGGCAGGGAAGACTTTGAATCGTTTGATTACATTATCGGTATGGATGCTTCAAACGTTTCAGATCTGCGTCAAATGTGTCCTCAGGAATTGCAGTATAAGATCTACCCTTTTGCATCTGGAAGTGTTCCAGATCCTTGGTATACAGGAGATTTTGAGGAAACCTATGCTCGTATCACAAGTGGATGTCAAAGCTGGCTAGATCGATTAGAAAAAGAGAGTGACAATGGAAAAGCTTAAACAATTTTATGAGAAGGGTAGAGTTTACCTAACTCGTCCTAGGTTAGAGCTCATTGCAGTAGTTGTAATGGTACTCTGTGCTCTTTCGGTATTTCTGCTAAATACGCCTAAAAAGGGTGTCCTGACACTTGATGGTGGAGCTCTTGTTTATGATGGCACCTTGGTACGAGGAAAAATGAATGGTCAGGGAACCCTGACCTTTGAAAACGGAGACCAATATACAGGTGATTTCAATAATGGAGCCTTTAATGGGAAAGGAACTTTCCAATCAAAAGATGGCTGGAAATACGAAGGTGATTTTGTAAATGGTCAAGCTGAAGGTCAAGGGAAGTTGACGACAGAGCAAGAAGTTGTTTATGAAGGGACCTTTAAACAAGGCGTTTTTCAACAAAAACAGTAGTCTCCAAGTTAGGAGACTATTTTCAAAGCCTAAAAAGAAAGGGCTTTCTTGGCTTGAATTCGATAACTAACTATTAACTAGAAAAACTTTGTGAAATAAAAAAATTTTTTCCATAATTTCACAATCGTCCAGACAAAACTCTATTGTGTAGCCGTATTGAGAAAAAAATCACAATCTCAGAAAAATTCTTTGTGAAATACTTATGAAACTGTTTACAAAGCATAAAAAAAGAGTTATAATAAACTTGTGAAAAAATTAACAAAGGATAAAATCTTTAAAGGCTATGGAGGATAATATGGCTGATAAAAAAACAGTAACACCAGAGGAAAAACAACTTGCTGCTGAAAAGCATGTCGATGGTCTCGTGAAAAAAGCCTTGGTTGCGCTTGATGAAATGCGCAAGTTGAACCAAGAGCAAGTTGACTATATCGTGGCAAAAGCTTCGGTTGCAGCACTTGACGCGCACGGTATCCTTGCACAACACGCAGTTGAAGAAACTGGTCGTGGGGTATTTGAAGACAAGGCGACAAAAAACCTATTTGCCTGCGAACACGTAGTGAACAATATGCGTGGAGTTAAGACAGTTGGAGTTATTGAAGATGATCCAATTACAGGTTTGACAAAGATTGCGGAGCCTGTCGGTGTAATCTGTGGTGTCACTCCGACAACAAACCCAACTTCAACAGCGATTTTCAAATCACTCATTGCTTTGAAAACACGTAACCCAATCGTTTTTGCCTTCCACCCATCTGCTCAAGAATCATCAGCTCACGCAGCACAAATCGTTCGCGATGCAGCGATTGCAGCTGGCGCTCCTGAAAACTGTGTTCAATGGATTACAAAGCCATCTATGGAAGCAACTGGAGCGCTAATGAACCACGAAGGTGTTGCAACTATTCTTGCAACTGGTGGGAATGCCATGGTTAAAGCTGCATACTCATGTGGAAAACCAGCACTTGGGGTAGGTGCCGGAAACGTTCCTGCCTATGTAGAAAAATCTGCTGACCTTCGTCAAGCTGCTCATGACATCGTTATGTCTAAATCATTTGATAATGGGATGGTCTGTGCATCAGAACAAGCGGTTATCATTGATAAAGAAGTGTATGACGAATTTGTAGAAGAATTCAAATCATATCACACTTACTTTGTAAACAAGAAAGAAAAAGCACTTCTTGAAGAATTCTGTTTTGGAGCAAAATCAAATAGCAAGAACTGTGCTGGAGCAAAATTGAACGCTGACATCGTTGGTAAACCAGCAACATGGATTGCAGAACAAGCAGGATTCAGCGTTCCAGAAGGAACAAACATCTTGGCTGCGGAATGTGCAGAAGTAGGACCGAAAGAACCATTGACTCGTGAAAAATTGTCACCAGTTATCGCTGTCCTAAAAGCCGAAGATACTGAAGATGGACTTAAAAAAGCTCGTCAAATGGTTGAATTTAATGGTCTAGGACACTCAGCTGCTATCCATACAAAAGACGAAGCTCTTGCTAAACGCTTTGGTACAGAAATCAAAGCAATGCGTATTATCTGGAACTCTCCATCTACTTTCGGTGGTATCGGTGACGTATACAATGCCTTCATTCCATCATTAACACTTGGATGTGGTTCATATGGACACAACTCAGTTGGTGATAACGTATCCGCTATCAACCTTCTTAACATCAAGAAAGTAGGGAAACGTAGAAATAATATGCAGTGGTTTAAAGTTCCTTCAAAAATTTACTTCGAACGCAATTCTATCCAATACCTTCAAACATGTGAAGATATTGAACGCGTTATGATTGTTACAGACAAATCGATCGAAAAACTTGGTTTTGTTCAACGCATTATTGACCAATTGAACAAACGCAGCAACCGTGTAACTGTCCAAGTCTTCTCAGACGTTGAACCAGACCCAGATATCACAACTGTAGAACGTGGTACTGAAGTGATGAAAGCATTTGAACCAGATACAATTATCGCTCTTGGTGGTGGTTCTCCAATGGACGCGGCCAAAGTAATGTGGCTCTTCTACGAACAACCAGAAATCGACTTCCGTGACTTGGTTCAAAAATTCATGGATATCCGTAAACGTGCCTTCCGCTTCCCATCACTTGGTAAGAAAGCGAAGTACATCGGTATCCCAACAACTTCAGGTACAGGTTCAGAAGTAACACCATTTGCCGTTATCTCTGATAAGAAAAACAACCGCAAATACCCATTGGCTGACTACTCATTGACACCAACTATTGCCATTGTTGACCCTGCTTTGGTTGAATCAGTTCCAGACTTCATCGCAGCTGACACTGGTATGGACGTCTTGACTCACGCGACTGAAGCCTACACTTCAAACTTTGCTAACGACTACACAGACGGTATCGCCCTTCAAACAATCAAACTTGTCTTTGAATGGTTGGAAAAATCTGTTAAGACAGCTGATCCAGAAGCTCGCGAAAAAATGCACAATGCATCTACAATGGCTGGTATGGCCTTTGCCAATGCCTTCCTTGGTATGAGCCACTCAATGGCCCACAAGATCGGTGCGGTTCACCATACTGTTCACGGACGTACAAACGCAATCTTGCTTCCATACGTTATCCGTTACAATGGAACTCGCCCATCTAAGACGACTACATGGCCTAAGTATAACTACTGGAAAGCTGACGAAAAATTCCAAGATATTGCTAGAATGCTTGGATTGCCTCACTCAACTCCAGAAGAAGCGGTTGAAGCATACGCTAAAGCTGTTTACGAACTTGGTGTTGCAGTAGGTATCAAGATGAACTTCAAGGATCAAGGAATTGATGAAAAAGCTTGGAAAGACAGCTTGCATGAAATTGCCTTGCTTGCTTATGAAGACCAATGTTCACCTGCAAACCCACGCTTGCCAATGGTAGCCGACATGGAAGAAATCATGGCAGATGCATACTATGGTTATGCAGAACGACCAGGACGCCGTAAATAATCGTTTATCAGCCTAGAGGCAGGAGAAATCCTGTCTCTTTTTTGTAAACTCTGAAAGAGTTGAAATTGAAGTTTCACCATGAAATGAAGAGAATATGCAGATATTATAAAAATTCTAGAGATATGCTTTGAGAATAAAAGAATGGATGAATAAAAAGGGGGAGAAAAAGTAGAAAAGCGGGAGAGAAAATCAACGCCCGTACTTGCAATTCAACTCAAATAGTTATATAATAGGTTTGTTGAAAGGTGATTTGTAGTGATTCAAGTTACTCTTTTCACAATAAAATTTTCATGATTTTCATAAGGAGGAAATCACTAATGGTAGTTAAAGTTGGTATTAACGGTTTCGGACGTATCGGTCGTCTTGCTTTCCGCCGTATCCAAAACGTAGAAGGTGTTGAAGTTACTCGCATCAACGACCTTACAGATCCAGTTATGCTTGCACACTTGTTGAAATACGACACAACTCAAGGTCGTTTCGACGGTACTGTAGAAGTTAAAGAAGGTGGATTTGAAGTTAACGGTAAATTCGTTAAAGTTTCTGCTGAACGTGATCCAGAACAAATCGACTGGGCTACTGACGGTGTAGAAATTGTTCTTGAAGCAACTGGTTTCTTTGCTAAGAAAGCAGCGGCTGAAAAACACTTGCACGCTGGAGGAGCTAAAAAAGTTGTTATCACTGCTCCTGGTGGAAACGATGTTAAAACAGTTGTATTTAACACTAACCACGACATTCTTGACGGTACTGAAACAGTTATCTCAGGTGCTTCATGTACTACAAACTGCTTGGCTCCAATGGCTAAAGCTCTTCAAGACAACTTCGGTGTTGTAGAAGGATTGATGACTACTATCCACGCTTACACTGGTGACCAAATGATCCTTGACGGACCACACCGTGGTGGTGACCTTCGCCGTGCTCGCGCTGGTGCAGTTAACATCGTTCCTAACTCAACTGGTGCTGCTAAAGCAATCGGTTTGGTTATTCCTGAATTGAACGGCAAATTGGATGGAGCTGCTCAACGTGTTCCTGTTCCAGCTGGTTCAGTAACTGAATTGGTAGCAGTTCTTGAAAAGAATGTTACTGTTGATGAAGTAAACGCAGCTATGAAAGCAGCTTCAAACGAATCATACGGTTACACAGAAGATCCAATCGTATCTTCAGATATCTTAGGTATGTCTTACGGTTCATTGTTCGATGCAACTCAAACTAAAGTTCTTGACGTTGACGGCAAACAATTGGTTAAAGTTGTTTCATGGTATGACAACGAAATGTCTTACACTTCACAACTTGTTCGTACTCTTGAATACTTCGCAAAAATCGCTAAATAATTCTTGAGTCGATAAAAGCAAGGCCTTCTGGTCTTGCTTTTTTGTATAGAAAAATGGATGATAGTGTCATCCATTTTGTTTTAATTCTATTTCGAAAGTATCCGAGAGGGCAGTGAAACTCAATTTTTCTAAGGTGAGTGGATGAGTAAAGGAGAGTCGAAAAGCGTGGAGCATGAGCCGGCTCGTTCTTGTTTTAGAGTTATAGAGAGGATCGCCCAGGATAGGGTGCTTATGGTGAGAGAGGTGAACACGGATTTGATGCGTTCGACCGGTCTTTAGTTTGCAACGGACAAGGGTAGTCTTGTTTGGGAATTGTTTTAATCGACTGATATGTGTTTCAGCATATTGTCCATTTTTTTCATCAACTATTCTTTTTCTACGATCGTGTCGATCACGACCAATTTTATCTCGAAAGACAAGTTCTTTACTCCCTACTTGCCCCTCTACGAGTGCCCAGTACTCACGAGCAATGTCCTTTTTCTCCAACAAACGATTGAGGATGGGTAAGATAAAAGGATTTTTAGCAAAAAGCACTAAACCGCTTGTTTCCATATCCAGGCGATGAACGACATAGCAGTTTTGGCCAACGTAGGCAGAGACGTGATTGAGAAGGGCGATTTCACCAGGTTGATTTCCGTGAGTTTTCATTCCCTCTGGCTTGTTGACGATAATGAGATGTTGGTCTTGGTAAATCTCTTGAACGAGGTCTAGATTGCCCCAAAGGATTTCTTTTGGGGGATAATCTTCCTCGTCAAAAGTCAACTGACAAATGTCACCTGGTTTGACTATCTCGTTCCAGTGAACTTGTTTTTGATTGATTAAGATATTCTTCTTGGTTCTTAGAAAATGGCGAATCTTTCTAGGAATGAGGAGTTGTTCCTCTAGGAGTTCCTTGACCGTCATTTGAGGCAGGGATGATGGTAATGTAAATGTGAATTGCATACAGATATTGTAACAAAAAAAGCCCTGTTTGGATAGGGAACAGCTAAATTCTTGAGTTCCTATGGTGAAGATGATAAAATAAACGCATGAAATTAGATAAATTATTTGAGAAGTTTCTTTCTCTCTTTAAAAAAGAAACGAATGAATCCGCGGAGTCTGATTCGACTAGCATGCGTCGTTCACGGAGCGATAGAAAAAAACTAGGCCATGTAGGTTCGATACGGAAATTTTGGCGTCGTTATCATCTGACCAAGATTGTCATCATTTTAGGGTTAAGTTCTGGTTTGCTAGTAGGAACCTACCTATTTGCGATAGCCAAGTCTACCAATGTTAATGATTTGCAAAATGCCTTGAAAACGCGAACTCTGATTTTTGACCGCGAAGAAAAAGAGGCAGGGGCTCTATCAGGTCAAAAGGGAACCTATGTTGAGCTGGCAGATATCAGCAAAGACTTGCAAGATGCTGTTGTCGCGACAGAGGACCGTTCTTTTTATAAAAATGATGGGATTAACTACGGTCGTTTCTTTCTAGCCATCCTTACAGCGGGTCGTTCTGGAGGGGGGTCCACCATCACTCAACAGTTGGCGAAAAATGCTTATCTGTCTCAGGACCAAACCGTTGAACGGAAAGCCAAGGAGTTTTTCCTTGCCTTAGAGTTGACAAAGAAATACAGCAAGGAGCAAATCCTTACTATGTACCTCAATAACGCCTACTTCGGAAATGGGGTATGGGGTGTTGAAGATGCAAGTAAGAAATATTTCGGTGTATCGGCTTCACAACTAACGCTTGATCAGGCGGCGACTCTAGCAGGGATGCTCAAGGGACCAGAATTGTATAATCCATTAAATTCTGTTGAGACTTCGACCAACCGTAGGGATACTGTTTTGCAAAATATGGTTGCAGCAGGTTATATTGATAAAAACCAAGAGACCGAAGCGGCTGGAGTAGATATGGCTTCTCAACTGCAAGATAAATATGAAGGCAAAGTTTCGGATTATCGTTACCCGTCCTATTTTGATGCTGTTGTCAACGAAGCGGTTTCCAAGTACAATCTCACAGAAGAAGAGATTGTCAACAACGGCTATCGCATCTACACAGAGCTTGACCAAAACTACCAAGCAAACATGCAGGTTATTTACGAAAACACTTCGCTATTTCCAACAGCAGAAGACGGAACGCATGCCGAATCAGGTAGTGTCGCTCTGGAACCCAAGACTGGTGGAGTGCGTGGAGTTGTTGGTCGTGTAGCTGGTGATGACAAACCAGGCTTCCGCAATTTTAACTATGCCACTCAGTCTAAGCGTAGCCCAGGCTCAACCATTAAACCTTTAGTCGTTTATACACCCGCAGTAGAAGCAGGATGGGCCTTGAACAAGCAACTGGATAATCATACGATGCAGTACAACAGTTATCAAGTAGACAACTATGCGGGTATTAAGACATCTCCAGAAGTACCTATGTATCAGGCCTTGGCGGAATCACTCAACCTGCCAGCTGTTGCGACTGTAAATGAATTAGGTATTGACAAAGCTTTTGACGCTGGGGAGAGATTTGGTCTGAATATGGAAAAAGTTGACCGAGTTCTTGGAGTTGCTCTTGGTGGAGGTGTGGAGACGAATCCTCTCCAGATGGCGCAAGCCTATGCAGCCTTTGCTAATGGAGGTCTGATGCCTGAAGCGCATTTCATCACTCGTATTGAAAATGCCAGCGGTCAGGTCATCAAGAGTCATAAAAATTCCCAAAAACGAGTGATTGATAAGTCGGTAGCCGATAAAATGACCAGCATGATGCTAGGAACATTTACCAATGGTACAGGAATTAGTTCGTCACCAGCGGATTACGTTATGGCTGGTAAAACAGGTACGACTGAAGCTGTTTTCAACCCAGAATATACCAGTGATCAGTGGGTGATCGGCTATACTCCGGATGTGGTCATCAGCCACTGGCTCGGTTTCCCAACAACAGATGAGAACCATTATCTAGCAGGTTCGACCTCCAATGGAGCAGCCCATGTCTTTAGAAGTATGGCTAATACCATTTTACCTTACACTCCAGGTAGCACTTTTACAGTTGAAAATGCTTATAAACAAAATGGGATTGAACCAGAAAATACGAAAAAGCAAGTTGTTGAAGATGAGACAAACCAGTCTGAGGACCCGATAGGAGATATTCGTAGTCGTGCACAAAATCTTGTAGATGAAGCAGGCCGTGCGATTTCAGAAGCTAAGATAAAAGAAAAAGCCCAGACAATATGGGACTCAATCCTTAATCTATTTCGTTAAGAGGCTTGTCAAAGCCTCGGTTTCTTGTTATAATAGATAAGATGGAGGCGTTATGGCACTAAAAAATGCAAGCCTAGCTTGTGCAGTTTGTGGTTCAAGGAATTACTCAATCAAAATTAGTGGGAACCCCAAGCCAACACGACTAGAAGTAAATAAATTTTGTAAACATTGTGGAAAATATACGACACATAGAGAAACGAGATAGGAGAGAACGATGGGTTTTATTAAGGATATTTTTAAACTTCTTAAAGAAACAACTTGGCCAACTCGCAAAGAAAGCTGGAGAGATTTTCGCTCTATTATGGAATACACAGCCTTCTTTGTGGTCATCATTTACATTTTTGACCAGTTGATTGTATCAGGTTTGATTCGATTTATTAACATTTTTTAGAAGAAAAGTGGAGAAGTTCTGCTAACTTTCTTCTATATATGTATGAAAGGAAATATCATGGATAGTTTTGACAAGGGATGGTTTGTTCTACAAACTTATTCTGGCTATGAAAATAAGGTAAAAGAAAATCTATTGCAACGTGCGCAAACATATAACATGTTGGATAATATTCTACGTGTTGAGATTCCAACACAAACCGTGCAAGTTGAGAAAAATGGAAAGAAAAAGGAAATTGAAGAGAATCGCTTTCCAGGTTATGTCCTTGTAGAAATGGTCATGACCGATGAAGCATGGTTCGTCGTTCGAAACACACCTAACGTAACAGGATTCGTTGGCTCACACGGTAACAGATCAAAACCAACTCCACTTTTGGAGCAAGAAATCCGTGATATTCTGGTTTCAATGGGACAAACTGTTCAAGAGTTCGATATTGATGTTGAAGTTGGCCAGACAGTCCGTATCATTGATGGCGCTTTTGCAGACTACACAGGAAAAATTACTGAAATTGATAACAACAAAGTGAAGATGATTATCTCTATGTTTGGTAATGATACGATTGCAGAAGTGAATCTCAACCAAATTGCAGAATTATAACCCCAGAGAGGCTTTGCCTCTCTTTTTATGTGCTGTTGAGGGAGGAAGAAGTATAGAATAGAGGAAGTAGACCCAGTGGCTCGCGCATTTTGCTAAACTAAATGCAGAAAGGAGAGGTCTATGAATCTAAAAGATTTATATGAAGAAAGTAAGGGAATCGTCCATAAGTGTCGCAAAGATTATCATTTGCATCTGTGGGAGAAAGAGGACTGGGATCAGGAAGGCATGTTATGTCTGTATGAGCTGGTGAGTCGCAACCCAGAGTTACTAGAGGGCGACCGCCATCAACTATATGTTTGCTTTAAAACAAAGTTTAGAAATCGCATCCTAGATTACATCCGTAAACAGGAAAGCCACAAGCGCCGTTTTGACAAAGAACCCTATGAAGAGGTGAGTGAGATTAGCCATCGTCTAGGAGAAAAAGGACTCAGACTGGACGATTATTATCTCTTTCACGAACTTCTAAAGAATTATAAATCAAAGCAGAGTATGGAAAAACAAGAGTTAATAGATCGTCTCATGGGAGGGGAAGTCTTTAGAGGACGTAAAGCTCTCCTGAGAGAACTTTCCTTTATCTTTTCAGAATTTCGGTAAAGAGGAAAAAAGTCCTTGACAAAGGTAAAAAAGTAG
>NZ_KV808755.1:0-212 GCF_001812375.1 Streptococcus sp. HMSC077F03 | reverse complement strand
ACACCAGACGAGCCAGAGATCAAGAAAGATGTCAATACTAAAGCTGAAGAAACACTCGCTGATCGTGATCAAATTTTCACATACAACGTGAAAACAAGTGTCCCAACAGATGCGACAGCCTTCAGCGTAAGTGATACACTTGAGTCTGTTCTTGATTATGCAGGTTCAGCAAGTGCAATCTTGAATGGTCAAGCTCTTGATGCCAGTCAAAT
>NZ_KV808754.1:0-248 GCF_001812375.1 Streptococcus sp. HMSC077F03 | reverse complement strand
GATCCTGAGTTGCGAGATACTTATAAAGTCACATCGACACCAGTTCCTGATGCGAATGGGATGAGGCAGGATGTTCATCACAAACGTTATCAAAAAGGACTCTTAACTGATGATGAAGCTGGTTTCAGTGCCTACTACTTAACGGATACGCCTACCTTGACTAATGATACTACGAAAACCTATATGGCTATCCGCGGAAGTGATGCCATCAGTAAAGAAAATTGGAACGACTGGGTTGACAACGATGC